>CANGMO010000114.1 GCA_947454295.1 Verrucomicrobiota bacterium
ACCGAGGAGAGCAAGCCCAGCACCTCGATTTCCCCGCAACTGTACGATCTCACCACCCTGCAACGGGAGGCGAACGGACGCTTTGGCTTCAGTGCGAAGAACACGCTCGGCCTCGCGCAGGCGCTGTACGAGAAGCACAAGGTCCTCACCTATCCGCGTACCGATGCGCGGGCGCTTCCCGAGGATTACCTCGGCACGGTGAAGAAGACCCTGGATTCCCTCCGCGATTCGGCCGCGCATGCGCCCTTTGCGGAACGGATTCTCCGTGAGGGTTGGGTTCGTCCCAACAAGCGCATCTTCAACAACGCGAAGATCAGCGATCACTTTGCCATCATCCCCACCGGCGTCGTGCCGAAGGGATTGTCCGAGCCGGAGCAGAAGCTGTACGACCTGGTGACCAAGCGGTTCCTGGCGGTCTTCTATCCCGCCGCCGAGTTCCTGGAGACCACGCGCATCACGCGGGTCGAGGGCGAGGCGTTTCGCAGCGCTGGAAAGGTGCTGGTGAAGACCGGTTGGCTGGAGGTCTACGGCAAGGAGGCGGATTCCGACGACACGCCGATCCTCACGCCAGTGGACCAGGGCGAGCGCGTGCAGACCTCGGCGATCGAGGTCAAGGGCAGCGCCACCAAGCCGCCTCCCCGCTACACGGAAGCCACGCTGTTGTCGGCGATGGAAGGCGCGGGGAAACTGGTCGATGACGAAGAGTTGCGCGAAGCGATGAGCGAGCGCGGGCTTGGCACGCCGGCCACCCGGGCGGCCATCATCGAAGGCCTGATCTCGGAGCAGTACATGTATCGCCAGCTCCGCGAGTTGGTTCCGACGGCGAAGGCATTTTCCCTCATCACGCTGCTCAACGGCCTGGGGGTCGAAACGCTCACCAAGCCGGAGATGACCGGCAACTGGGAGTACCGCCTCAAGCTCATGGAGCGCGGGCTGCTCAAGCGCGAGCAGTTCATGGACGAGGTCCGGACCCTTACCCAGGAGATCGTCGGCAAGGCCAAGCAGTTCGAACACGACACGATCCCCGGGGACTTCGGCGTCCTGACGGTCCCATGTCCCAAGTGCGGAGGCGAAATCCACGAGAACTACAAAAAGTTCCAGTGCCAGAAGTGCGACTTCTCGCTGTGGAAGATCACGGCCGGCCGCCAGTTCGAGCCGGCGGAGATTGAGACGCTGCTGCGCGAGGGCAAGGTGGGGCCGCTGCAGGGCTTCCGGAGCAAGCAGGGCTTCCCGTTCGCGGCGGTCATCAAGATGACGCCGACCTTCGAGGCGAAGTTCGACTTTGGCGACGACAAGCAGGAGAACGGCGAGGCGGTGGTCGTCGACTTCACCGGCAAGGAGCCGGTGGGGAATTGCCCGAAGTGCAGGAACCGGGTGTTCGAGAACGGGATGAACTACGTCTGTGAGAAGTCGGTGAGCGCCGAGCGCACCTGCGACTTCAAGACCGGCGCGATCATTCTTCAGCAGCCCATTGACCGCATCCAGGTGGGCAAGCTGCTTTCCGAGGGGAAGACCGACCTGCTCAAGGGCTTCGTCTCCAAGAAGACCAACCGCAAGTTTGAGGCGTTCCTGAAGCTCGACGGCGGCAAGGTGGGATTCGAATTCGCCCCCCGCGAGAAGAAGGCGGGCGGCCGTTTTGGCAAGAAGGCGGCCGATGAGGCACCGGCCGTGAAGCTCGATTTCACGGGGTTGAAACCCCTCGGTGCCTGCCCGAAATGCAAGGGCAAGGTGTACGAAGGGCCGACCGACTACGTGTGTGAAAACAGCCAGCGCGACACCAAGCGCTGCACCTTCAAGGCGGGAAAGACCATTCTCCAGCGTCCCATTGAGGCCGAGCACATCGTCAAGCTGCTGGCGGACGGCCGTACGGATCTGCTGGAGGGCTTCATCAGCAAATCGGGGAAACCGTTCCCCGCACACCTCGTCCTGGGGCAGAAGGGCAAGGTGGAGTTTGAGTTCCCGCCCCGGTGACCGCCGCGAATGAAAAGACCTCGCAACGACGATGGTCCAAGAGAACTGAAACCGATCGCTGACTCCGGGGTATTTTCCCCGGAATGCTGCTTCCCGTGCCCCGCCTTTTCCCCCAAGCTTTGCGCATCAGCCCGGTGTCATGCTGAAACGCTGGTTCTCAACCCTGCACGTGTTCGGACGTGAGCTGGTCGCCAATCCCCGGCAGGTTGGGGCGGCGTGTCCGAGTTCGCCGGTCCTGGCGTCGCGCATCGCAGCGCTGGTGGGTCGCCAGTCCGACGGGTACGTGATTGAGCTCGGTGCCGGCACCGGTGCCATCACCCACGCCCTTCTTTCCGCCGGCGTCCCGGCCACCCGTCTGGTTCCGGTCGAGCGGAGTGAACGTCTCGCGAGCCACCTCCGCCGTCGCTTTCCCCACGTTGGAGTGCGCCATGGAGACGCCTGCGAGCTGGCTCAACTCGCGACGGAATTGACCGCGGATGGCGGTGGGCATGTTTCCCACGTCGTCTCGTCCCTGCCGCTCCGCTCCCTGCCACCTGCCGATGTCCGTCGCATTCTCGATGCCGTGAGCCGAGTGCTCGGAGATCGTGGTCTCTTCATCCAGTACACGTATTCGGTGCGCAACGGCACCGAGAGTGCCGATCGTCTGCATTGGTGCGGCCGGTCGGTGGTGTGGTTGAACCTGCCTCCGGCCCGGGTGGATGTCTTCGCGACGCAGCCTTCGACCGCCGCCGAGTTTCGCCGCACGTCCGGCTGGGACGCGCCGGCGACGGATCTGGCCACCGCCTGAGCGGCGGATTCCCAGCGGGGATCTTGGGCTCCATAGCGGAATTCGCCGGAATTCGCCTCAACCCCTCAGCGCTTCAATCCTTCACCTGGAGGGGGTAAGACGGGTGGACGGGAGGAAATGGAACTGGGGCGCTGTTGAACGGGGACTGCGGATCGGCATTCCAAACCGGCAGCTCGCTTCGCTCGCTGCCGGACTCCATATCGCATCGCGGGTCCGGGAAAATGTCCTGCCCGTGGCTGTCGTTTTTCGCCGCGCTGCGGACTCCGTGAAATTCGTGAACTCCGTGTCTCGATCCTTGCTTCAGGCGGCCTTCGTCACCGGCGTGCCGCGGCGGAGTTTCGCGGCGAGGTCGCTGAAGAGGGTGTAGACCACCGGGATGATCACCAGGGTGAGGAAGGTGCTGGTCAACATGCCGCCGACCACGGCGATGCCCATGGGACGCCGGCTCTCCGCGCCGGCGCCGAAGCCGACCGCGATGGGCAGGATACCCGCGATGGTGGCAAAGGCGGTCATGAGAATGGGGCGGAGACGCACCCGGCCGGAAGATTCCATCGCCTCGCGCGCGGACCGGCCCAGTGCCACCTGCTGATTGGCGAAGTCGACGAGCAGAATCGAGTTCTTGGTCACCAGGCCGATGAGCAGCACGAGTCCGATCTGACTGAACAGATTGAGGTTCATGGCAGGAATAGGCGGGTACAGTCCGGCCTTCCCGCCGAAGTCGAGCAGCCAGAGCGCGCCAAACGCTCCCACCGCCGCGAGGGGCAGCGCCAGCATGACGGTCATCGGATGGATCAGGCTCTCGAACTGGGCCGCGAGGGTCATGTAAACAATCGCGCCGGCGAGGATGAGCACCCACCAGAATTCGTTGGTGGCATCCGAGAGATTGCGCGCGTCGCCCTCCCAGGCGTGCAGGAATCCCGGAGGCAGCTCCTGGGCGAGCAGCGGCTCCACCTGCTTCACCACCGTGCCAATGGGCAGCGCGCCCGGCGAGGCGGTGATGCTGGCTGAGCGGAGGCGGGCGTAGTGCGTGATGGAATTGGGGGCCGCTCCTTCGGATCGCGTGACCAGGCTGGAGAGCTGGATCAATTCACCGCGGCCGTTGCGGACAAACACGCGGTCGAGATCGCCGGGGGTCAGGCGCGACGTCCGTTCGAGCTGCGCCATCACCAGGTATTCCTTGCCTTCCACCTTGATCCGGCTGAGGTCGAGTCCGCCGAACAGGATCTGCAGGGTGCGCGAGATGTCCTCGATGGTGACCCCCAGGGCCGCGGCGCGGCTGCGGTCGATGCCGATGCGGAGCTCGGGCTTATTGACCTCATAGCTGACGCGGACGTTGGTGAGCACCGGCTGGCCCGTTGCGTTGGTCATTCCGCGCAGGCGGTTGGCCACGGCGGTGGCTGTGACGTTGAGGGCATCCAGATCCTGGTTTTGCAGCACCAATTCGAATGGCGTGCTGTTGAAACTGGTTTCGATCGCCTTGGGCAGGTTGGCGATGGCGATGCCGCCCTCGACCTCCGCGAAGAAGCGCTGCGCGATGCCGCCCGGTCCGTTGACGATTTCCTGGGTGTTGCGCTTGCGCTCCGACGGGTCCTTGAAGCTCACGAACACGATGCCGAAGCTCGCCGCGCCAGGGCCGCCGAAGGCCGGGGCGACGATGGCGCCGTAGCTGCGGACCTCAGGAATGCTGGCGATGATGGCTTCCGCCTTCTTCAGCTGCCGATCCGTGAATTCCGACGTGGAGCCGTTGGGTGTGAGCACCAGCGCGAACATGCGGCTTTTGTCCTCCTGGGGCAGGAAGTCCTGCTCCAGCGCCCGATAGGCGACCACCGTCAGTCCGAGCGTTCCGAGGGTGACGGCCACAATCACGAAGCGGTGTTCCAGCGCCCAGTGCAGCAGGCGGAGATAGCCGCGCGTGAAGCGGTCGAGGGCGACTTCGAACCAGCGGAACAGCCCGCGGGCCTCGTGGTCCTGCACCGGCTTCAGCCAGCGGGCGGCCAGGGTGGGGGAAAGGGTGAGCGCGACGAACGCGGAGATCGCCACCGAGCCTGCCACGGCCACGGCAAACTCGATAAAGAGGCGTCCGGTGGTGCCCTTGAGGAATGCCAGCGGGGTAAAGACGGCGATCAGGGACAGCGTGATGGCAATGACGGCGAAGCTGATTTCCTCCATCGCCTTCTGAGCCGCCGCCAGGGGCGTCATGCCCTCCTCGACGTGACGGAAGATCGCCTCCAGCACCACGATGGCGTCGTCCACCACCACACCGATGCTGAGCACCAGCGCGAGCATGGTGAGGATGTTCACCGAGTATCCAAACAGCTGCAGCAGGGCAAAGGTGCCGATGAGCGAGACCGGGATGGCCACCGCGGGGATGAGGGTGGACCGGAGATTGCGGAGGAACACGAAGATGATGAGCACCACCAGACCGAAGGCGATGGCCAGAGTCTCCCAGACCTCGCTGATGGCTTTTTCGACGTAAACGCTGGCGTCGTAGGCGACGGAAAGTTCCGCCCCTTCCGGCAGGGAGGGGCCCATGGCGGCGAGTTCCGCGCGCACGCCCTGGGCGACGGTGACCGTGTTGGCCTTGGCCTGCTTGACCACGCCCAGGAACACGCAGGGTTTGCCGAGGGCGCGCGCAATAGTGCGGTAGTCCTCGGCGCCGGCTTCCGCTCGGCCGATGTCGCGAAGGCGGACCAGCGTGGTGCCCTCGGTGCGGATCACGAGCGAGTTGAATTCCTCGGCGGTCTTCAGCTCACCGCGGGTGAGGATGGTCATCTCGCGGTCGAGGTTTTCCACCCGCCCGCTGGGTAGCTCGATGTTCTGCTGCTGCAGCGCCCGCTGTACGTCGAGGACGGTCACCTTGCGGGCGGCCATGCGCTCGGAATCCAGCCACAGCCGCATGGCGAAGCGCTTCTCGCCGCCAATGGTGATGGAGGAAACACCGGGAATGCCCTGCAGGCGCGGCTTGATCTGACGCTCGGCGAGGGTGGTCAGTTCCATCGGCGAGTAGCGGCTGCTGTTGAGGGCCACCCAGATCACCGGCTGGGCGTCGGCATCCTGCTTGGAAATGATCGGTTCGCGGATGTCGATGGGCAGCGCGCCGCGCACGCGGGAGACACGGTCGCGGACGTCCTGCGAGGCGATGTCGATGTCGCGTGAAAGGTCAAACTCGATGGTGATGCTGCTGACGCCTTCGCGGCTTTCCGACCGCAGGGTCTTGATGCCGGAGATGTTGTTCACCGCCTCCTCGAGGCGTTCGCTGACCTCGGTCTCCACCACCTGCGCATTGGCTCCGGGGTAGATCGTGACGACGCTGACCACCGGCGGATCGATGTCCGGCAGTTCGCGCACGGGGAGCCGGGATAGGCCGATGAAGCCGAACAGCACCAGCGCCAGATTCATCATCGTGGCGAGGATCGGACGTTCGATGGAAATCCGGGAAAGGAACATGGGAAGGGGGCCTGGGAGGCGGGGCTGCCGTTGGGGCGCGGGGTCGCGTCAGCGGGTGTAGGGCGCGGCGGCCTCGGGGCCGGAGAGTTCCACCAGGGCGCCGGGGCGGAGCTTCTGCACGCCCTCGACCACCACCAGTTCACCCGGCGTCAGGCCGGAGAGGATCTCTGCACGCCCGGCCAGGCGAATTCCGACCTTCACCGGCTTCATCGACACCTTGCGCTGGGCGTCCACTGCAAACACGAGGGTGGTGTCCCCGTTGTTGAGAATGGCGGGTTCCGGAATCACGAGGGCTGTCTTTCGCAGCTCCAGCGCGAGGTCCAGGTTCGCGAACATGCCGCCGCGCAGGCGCGCGCCTGGATTGGGGATGCGGGCCTTCACCAGCGCGGTACGCGTGCCCGTATCCAGCTGAGGGGAGATGAAGTAGACTTCGCCGTTGAAGGTTTCACCGGGGAACGCGGCTACCTTGAACCCGACGGCCTGGCCCACGCGGATCTGGCTCAAATACCGCTCGGGCACGCTGACCTCCACCTTCACGGTGTCGATGTCCACCAGGGTGGTGATGAGCGTGTTGCGGGTGATCACCTGACCGGGGCTCACTTGTCGTGAGGCGGTGATGCCTGCGAACGGTGCGGTGACGCGGGCGTCGGAAAGCAGCCGGCGCTTCAGGTCCACACTGGCCTCGTTCACGGAGAAGGTCGCGGAGGCCTGATCATAGTCCTGCTGGGATATGAGCTTGTTGCGAAACAGATCGGCCGTCCGCTCGAACGAAGTCTTGGCCAGCCGGAGATTGGCATCGGCCTCGGCGAGGGAGGCGGCGAGCTTGGATTCATCCAGCAGGATCAGGAGCTGGCCCTTGTCCACATGCTCGCCCTCCTTGAAGCCGATC
>CANGMO010000115.1 GCA_947454295.1 Verrucomicrobiota bacterium
CCATTGATCAATGCGAAGGCCTGCGTCATGGCCGGTTCGGCCGCACGTTCGCATTCACTGGGCGTCTGGCGGGGGGGCTTGCCAAAGGCCTTGAGGAATCCATCCAGTTCCGCCGATCGCCCGCCGCGTCCCGTCGCCACCTGCGGCATCTGACCCGCCCGCAGTCCCACGGGGAACCCCGGAAACTCCAGCGGAACTCCCGACACCTGGCTTTGCGCATCCAGCAGGGCCTCGGCGGGGAGGCGTCGAACCATCGTGTGGGAATAATGGATCGAATCCGACGCGGTTCCGGAGGCAGGCGTGGAATCCAGCTGATAGGTGCGCGACCGCACAATCAGACGGATCAGCTGGCGCAAATCGAATCCTGATCGAACCAGTTCCGCCGACAGGGCCTCCAGCAGTGCAGGATGCGAGGCCGGATTGGTGGAGCGGAAATCATCGAGCGGATCCACCAGCCCGCGGCCCATGAGATGATACCAGATCCGGTTCGCCTGGGTCCGCGCAAACAGCGGGTTGTCGGCGGAGGTCACCCAGTGCGCGAGCGCGTCGAGTTCAGTCGCCCCGGCAAGCGCATTCGTCGGCCACGCGCGCCCAGCGGGAAACCGTTCCGACTCCATGAGGCCCGCCGCACGGTTGGTCGAAATGCGGACCGGCGCCCCGACCCCCAGGAATCGCGGTCGGGAATCCTTCCGGGTCCTCGGATTCTGGTGCACCCCGGAGGTTTTCAGATACACCACCTGCTCGCCCTTGAACTCATGGCTGTCATTCGGGTCGCCCCGGCGGTTCTCCATCACATCGAATGACACCCGTTCGAACAACGCGGTCCAATCGTGGTAATCGTCCTGGGTCCAGCGTTCGTAGGGATGATTGTGGCACTGGGCGCACTGAAGACGGGTGCCCAGCCATACCTGGGCCGCGGCCTCCGCACGCTCCACCGGCGTTCGAAGATTCCGGTAATAGTTGGCCGCCGGTTCGAGGTAGGTGCTCCCTTGCGCGCCGATGAGCTCGCGGCTGAACGCATCCAGGGGCTTGTGGGTGGCGATGGATTCCCGCAGCCACTCGTAGAATCGACGAGCCCCCTTGCGATCGAGAGTGCGTTCATCGAGACGCAGCAGATCGGCCCACTTCAGCGCCCAATACTCAGCAAACTCGGGACGCTCCAGCAGCCGCTCCACGCAGTCCGCCCGTTTGCTGGGATTGCGATCCGCGGCAAAGGCCCGGGCCTCCTCGGCGGTCGGCGGAATGCCGAGCAAATCCAGGTGGGTTCGCCGCAGGAAGTCCGTGTCCGAGCAGTTCGCGGCGGGATTCAGATGAAGCTGGCGGAGCTTCGCGAAGACATGCTCGTCCACCAGGTTCGCGGGCCGCGGAAAGGCCCCGGGGCGGAAGGCGGGATTGCGGGGCACGAACGCCACGCGAACGCCCGCCTGCTGGTCCAGATACCGCACCAGCACCGTCGTCTCGCCATCCGCGCGGCGCTGCACGGCCCCATTGCCAGGAAGCTCGGCGACGCCGACATCAGACACTTCGTACGATGCCAGCGCGGTCACATCGCGCCGCTGCCCATCGGCAAACACCGCGGCAACCCGCAGCTGAAGATGGGTCTCGGGGGCGTGGAGGAACCGCTCCTGGGGCGTCGCCTCGATCCGAACCAACCGGGGCGCCGACGCATCATCAGGAGCGCGCCGGGTGATCCAGCGTCGCAGCAGCTCGTAGTCAGCCCCGCCCTTTTTCAGTCGTGCCCCGCCTTCATGGGCCACATCGGTGGCCGGCTTGAGCAGGAGAAGGCTCTGATCTGGCTCCGAGACATTTACTCGTCGTCCCGCCGCGCCCTGGAGAATCGCGGCGTAATCCGCCGCCGGATCCTCACCGCGCAGCGACAATTTGAATCCACCCTTGCCATTGCGGTTGCCATGACACGGCCCGCTCGCGCAGCCGTTCTTCGAAAGCACCGCCATCACCTCGCGCCGAAACGAAACCGGTGGCTCGTCGCCCGCCGCGCGCAGCGAGAACACGGCGACCCAGAGCCACCAAGCCCACGCAGGCAATTGGGCGTTTCGACTCACATCGTCATGGAGGGCGGAGCTCAAGGGGTCACGGGGTGCGCGTGGTATAGGTCTGCGAGTGGCCGCTGGAGGGAATATCGATGGTGTATCGGTGACCGCCGGGCTCGACGGAGGCATGGATGAAATGGCCCTCGCACCGCGCCTCCAGATTCGCAATGTGATCGTCGGAGGTGTTGTTGGTCGCCCCGTCCGACCGGACGTTCTTGTGAATCTGATAGTGGGCCTTGATCGACGATTGCGCGCGCAGGGTGGCGATCGTGGGAGCGGCGGCGCCCTTGGTCGGACCGTTGTTCATCACGCTGACGGCCGGGTTGAGCGCCCGGATGAGCAACGGATGGTTGCTGACATCCAGTCCGTGATGCGTGACTTGGTATACCTCGACGGTCGGCACAAGCTTCTCGGGCCACACCAGCTTCGCCTCGGAATTCCAGGAAACGTCGCCCCCGTCGTAAAACCGGAAGGCGCCAAAAGTGAGGATCCACGCCGAGCTGTTGGCATTGTCCGAGGTGTCGATGGGAGCCGGCTTCGGAGCCTCGACGTCCTTCCACTTTCCGAAACTGCCCGAGGGGGGTGTCCAGGGGTTTTGCCGGGCGATGAGGCACTGCAGGGTCAGCGGTGTCTTGCCGGCCTTGAGCGGGAGACGCGTGCCCGGCGTCACCACATGACGCTCTCCAGCGGGCATGGTGCGATACGGCTTGCTGGTCAGCGGCCAGGTGGAGGTCTTGTTGCCGTCCGGATCGGCATCCGTCAGGCCGTTGTCCCAGACATGGCCGATGGGAATCTGCGCCGCGACCTCGGCGGCACCGCCGAAGTGATCAATGTGGAAATGGGTGGTGATGTAGTGATCGATCCGCTTCAGGTGCGCGACCTCCGTTGCCACCTTGACGATGCGGCCCGAATCACGGCCGCCGGGATTTCCAGCGTCAATCAACACGCTCTCACCCTGCGGCGTGACCAGCAGGGTCGAGCCCCCGCCTTCAGAATCGATCCAGTAAATGTCCAGCCGGCCATCGGAAACCCCGGCGTGGACGTGGAACACCATGCCGGCAGTGAGCAACACGGAGAGACAGGGGAGACGCATGGATCATTCCTAGAATGCCTCCCGGAAAAGGAAAGGACATCCTTCGGGACGATCGCGCCGATCCCCAATCAGGCGTTCTGTCGGAACGGACTGGCCGACGCGAGCGTCGGCAGATCGGCACCCTGCATGGCCAGGAACTCGGATTCCTCAAGCCGGTGCTTGCCGTTCGGGACGGTGCGCACGAGGTGCTTCAATTCCTCCAGATTCCGCGACCACTTGAACCCGTTGAAGAACTCCATGGGCTCGAACTGCGTCTTGTACAACGCGCGCTCGGAATAGCAGGTGCCGAGATGCAGATGGTGAAAGCCCTCGTGGGTGAACCACTCCACGGCACTGGTCATCATGGCCATGCCGAGGTGCCGGGTTTCGGGCGTCAGGTGATAGAAGGCGTAGTAGTACCACGCCACGCGCGGCGCCTGCAGGAACATCAAGGCGGTGCCGGCATCGCGGCCGGTCGATCGGTCGGTGAAGTGGAGGAGATGACTGATGATCGGTCCGCTCATCAACCGGTCGAGGCGTTCCGGCGGCATGACGCCGGCCCCGAACTTTTCCTCCGCATACGCCAGCCAGGCGGCGCGACGTTCGGGAGTGTAGTCGAATTCGGTGCGCGGAATCAGCGTGCACTCCAGGGCCGCACTCTTCCGCAGCAGACGTCGATTCTCGGACGTGGACTCCCACTCGCGCAGCGGGACGCGCAACTGTCGCACCAGATAGTAGCGCTCCATCGCCGCAGACCCGGGCAGGAATCCAGCCTCGAACGCGTCGGCTGGCGTCTCCCCCGGTTCCAGGAAACCCCAGACCACATACGGATACAGGTAATGCCCGTAGTCCGGAGCCGCCTCGGAGAAAAGCAGTTTCATGCCGGACCGGCCTCCGAATTCCGATAGACCCGCGGCAGCCGGCGGCGCCAGCCCACCAGCACGTCGTAGGTGACGCTTTGCTTCAGCCGCGCGAGTTCCTGCGCGGGGATTTCCTCATCGCCCTGCCGTCCCATCAACACCGCCTCGGTGCCAACCCCCACTTCGGGAAACTCGGTAACGTCCACGGTCAGCGCGTCCATCGCCACGCCACCCACCAACGACGCGCGCCGGCCGGAAATCAAGGCGGCGCCCTGATTGCGAACCCGCGGGAACCCATCGCCGTAGCCCACCGGCAGCACCGCAATACGCGAGGGTCGATCCGCCCGCCAGCGCATGCCGTAGCCCACGGTATCGCCGGTTTCGAGATGTTGGATCGCGATGACGCGGGTTCGAACCGACAGCGCGGGTTGGATGCCCGGAATCCGTCGACAGACCGACGACGGATACACGCCGCCTGCGAGCAGCCCCACGCGAACCATGTCGAAGTGGGCCTCAGGGAGATCGAGGAAGCCGCCGGAATTGCAGAGATGCGCCAGCGGCACCCGCCCACCGGCGGCCTTCCATACGCGAAGGCAGTCCTCGAACCGCTGCCGCTGCAATCGGGCGAAGGTTTTGTCCTCCTCATCGCTTTGGGCGAAGTGGCTGAGCACACCACCCGCTTCAATGCCCCGGAGCTCCAGGAGGGCGGGAGTCCAGCTCGACACCTCGCGCCAGGGCAGGCCGAAGCGATTCATGCCGGTGTTGATTTTCACGTGCACCGTCACGGGCCGGCCGCGGGCGACGCCCGCCTCGCTGAAGCGGCGGGCCATCTCCAGCGAACTCACGCAGGGAATGAGCGCCAACTCCAGGACGCCTGCCACCTCTTCGGGCACCCGTTCTCCCAGGATCAAAATGGGCGCCCGAATCCCAGCGGCGCGAAGGACGGCGCCTTCCTCAAGCGTATACACCGCGAGATGCGTGGCCCCCTCGCGCAGCGCGACCTGCCCCGCCTGCACCGCCCCCATGCCGTAGGCCTCGTCCTTGACGACATACAGCAGTTGAACCGCGGCGGGTAGATCCGCCCGGATCAGCCGGACATTGGTGGCCAGGATTCCCAGATCCACTTCCACCCACGCAGGGCGCGACCATTCCATCGTCGACGGCACGGAGGTGGATTCGGAGGCAAGTGCGTGAGTCATAGGACGGGAATCGCGTTCCGTTTCAGTCCTCCCCGGGAGGCCAGAGCGATTCTCCAACGTCGGTGCGGTAATAACTGCCGAGGGAATGCACGCGACGCAAGTTGACGTACGCCGTCGCGATGGCCTCGGACAGGGTAGACGCCAGCGCGGCGACATCACAAATCCGGTGACCGGTGGCCTCCAGCGTCCCGTCAGCCCCCTCGGCCACCTCCTGCCATCCGATGTCGCAGGTCGGTTCCCCGTCCACCCGCACCGGCACCCGAGGGCCGGTGAGCTGGGTGAAGGGATAGCCGTAGCCGGCCAGGGTGAGATTGCAGCCGAAGTTCAGTCCCGTCTTCCAGCGTGGAGCCAGCGGACGTCCCGCTACGCACTCGATGAACGTCTCCAGCGGATTCTCCAGCATCTGAGCGATCATCGGCCCGCTGGTAACGCCCAGTCGCACGTTGTATTCGATCACGTGCCAGCGGTTCTCATGGCGAATGGCCGTGACCTGAACCGGACCGCGGAAGTCGACCTCGCGGAACCACGGCTGGAGGGGCCGCAACAACTCACGAACCAGTCCGTATCGGTCGTTGGGATCCCGCTCCACCAACCCACCCAAGGGCGCGCCGGCCACCACGCCCAGGTTGCCATCGAAGGCCCGCTTGTACTCCTGGTTGGTCACCAGCGGAAAAATCTCGCCGCCACTGACCAGCGCAATGTGGCCGGCCTCGCGACGCCCGAGGTACTCCTGAAGGAAGATGCCTTCGCTGTCATCGAGACGCGGCAGCCACGCGAGGGTGTCGGCGACAGATTCGCAAACAATCGTGTGAATGGGGCTGGTCGGGGAGCAGAGCGGATTCTTGATGACGAACGGCCGGTTCTCGCGACGCACCCACGCCTCCGCCTCCGCACGCGATTGGGCGAAGACTGAACGCGGGAAGGCAATGCCCGCCCCGGCGCACAATTCCCGCGCGAAATCGCGCTCGCGCTCGAGGCGCAATCCTTCGCCGGTGGGGCACAGCAGCGGTGGCCGCAAGGCGAGGAAGGCGTCCGTCCAAGGTTTGAGCGCCCATTCGATCGACATGGGCAGGATCAGATCGGGCCGGGTCCGCCGGATCAGATCGCAGGGATCCGGTTCCTCGGCGGCAGTGACGCACGGACCTTCCTGGCGGGGCCCCCAATGCGCGTAGTCGCGCGTGAGGTAGGCGGACACCGAGGCCACCGGGCGCAGTCGGCGCATCATCAGCTGCGTGAAGGCGCCCACCCCGAGCACCATCACCCGCTTCGAACTGGAATCCGGATTCGTCAACGCCATGTCACAGAGATCAGAAAACAACGCGCGGGCGGACGCTAGAAACGCGGACCGTCGCCGGAAAGAGGATTCCGGAAGTTTTGGTGTTCACCCCTGCCCCGTAGTCCATGCACCGCCCGGAGCGCCGGCATCCTGCCGGCAAGTCGATTCGAATCCGAAAGCAGGAAAGCAGGACCGAGGGAACTACGATGACGCGAAGGTACGAAGGACTTCCAAAACAGGGCGTGACCGAAACTAGCGAGCTGACGCCCCCAGGAGATGCGCGAGGAGATCTGCCATGTGCTGCGCAGTCAGGCCTGATTCCAATCCTTCCGGCATCAGGGACCTTCCTTCCGGTTTGAGCCGGAGCACGCGATCCCGCGGCACCCGCGTTACCAGGCCGCCCGCCAGACGCAGCAGCACGCCGGTCGCATCGTCAGTGCCCAGGAGCCCGGTGGTCGATTCGCCATCCTTGGTTTCCACCGTCCACGCCATGAAGTTCGGCGCCACTTCCCGATTGGGATCCAGAATCGACACCAGGAGCTTTTCCGGTCCATTGGAGACCACCGAGGCGAGGTCGGG
>CANGMO010000116.1 GCA_947454295.1 Verrucomicrobiota bacterium
GGAAGCCCGGCACACGGCTGGAGATCCAGCCGTCCGAGTCGTGGGGAATCACGAAGTGACCGGTGGGAGGGGTGCTCGCGTCGCTGGCCGGCCGGGACTGCGGCGTCTGGGCGATCCGCTCCAGGATGCGGCCGCGGAGAGCGGGCGACGGGCCGGTGGCGGCAGCGGACGGGGTTCCGATTGCGGAGGTCAACGCGTTGCGATAGTCGGCCACTTCGGCGGCGACGTCGGGGTCCGCGGCCATGAGCGCCTCAAGTCGGGCGGCGTCGGCGCGGGACAGGGCGCCGGCGGCGTGCGCGGCGGCGAGCTCCTGAATTTCGGTGCATTTCATAGGTTTTCTCCCAACGAATCCCGCAATGCCATCAGCCCCCGGCGGATCCGCGCCTTGATCGTGCCGAGGGGAACACCGAGCGCGAGAGCGATCTCGGTCTGAGTCATTCCGGAATAAAAGGCGAGTTCGATGGCCCGCCGCTGATCGAGAGGCAGGGTGGTCAGCGCGAGGCGTAGGGACCCGGCGGTTTCGCTCGCGGACATTCCCGTGAGGCCGTCCTGGGTGTCGGCGGAATCGGATCCCGTGGCGTTCTCGCGTCCCGCAGCCTCGTGCAGATCGAGCTTCCGCCGCCGCGCCCGCAGCCGGTCGATGGCCCGGTTGCGAGTCAGCGTCACGGCCCAGCTCAGGGGTTTTCCGAAGGCCGGATTGTATCCTGGCGCCTTCTCCCAAAGCAGGACGGCCGCATCCTGCAGCACATCCTCCGCTTCGTGAGCGTCTCCCAGAATCCGCAGAGCCACGGCAAAAAGCAGCCGTGAATGGCGATCGTAGAAGGCGGCGAACGCCTCCGGAGAGCCGGCGCGAATCTGGTCGAAAAGCGCCTGATCCACGGCGCTGCTCGTGACCGCGGGCGTGGGTTCGGTGGGCTGCGAAGGCATGGTTCCGGGCAGAGTCGGTGATCCGAACCCGCACCGGGTCTCGGATCCCGCCTCGGGGGCTGATGCTGCGGCTACCATAATTCATACAACGCTCGTCGGCATCTTTCGGATGCAACAAAGTTACGATGGCCCCGAAGGCCCCGGGTCCAGGTCAATCCCCCGCCGAGGAAACGATTCGGTGACGACCTGGAATCCTGGCCGCCCCATGCATCCGGCCCGCCACGGCGCACGTAAACCGGATTGAAACGCCGCCACACTGCGTTTCCTGAAACTCCCATGAATCTGAAAAACACCCCATTTGCCCCGTCCCCGAGCGGACTTCACCGACTCTATCCCTGGATGCTTGCCCCGTTGGCTGCGGCGGGCCTCGCCATCACCGGTCTGGCGTCCAGCCATCGTGAAGCCCCGGGGATAACGAGCACTCCGAAACTTGATGCCACCGATTTCTACCTGTTCAACAGCTACGAAACCGGACGCTCCAACTATGTCACCGTCATCGCGAACTATCTGCCGCTTCAGAGCCCGTATGGCGGACCCAACTACTTCCAGCTGGATCCCAACGCGGTCTACGAGATCCACGTCGACAACACCGGTGACGCCGTTGAGGACATTACGTTCCAGTTCCGGATTTCGAATGCGCCTCGCGGCATTGCGCTGCCGATCGGGCCTGAGGGGAATCGACGGACCAACTCGATCCCGCTCCTGGCGTCGGGTCCGATCACGGCCGACGACACCTCGGCCCTCAACGTCGACCAGACCTACACCTTGAGCGTGATTCGTGGCCCGCGTCGCACCGGGACCAGCAGCGCGATTACCAACTCCGTCACCGGAAAGCTCGCCTTCAGCAAGCCGCAGGATTTCGCGGGCACGAAGACGTTTCCCGACTATGAGGCGTACGCGAAGAAGTCGGTGTATGAGATCGCGCTTCCGGGCACGGACAAAAAGGGCCGTGTCTTTGTCGGACAGCGCAAGGATCCGTTCGTGGTGAACCTGGGCGAGATCTTCGATCTGTTGAATCTGAATCCCCTCGGACCGATTGATGGCACCAAGGATTTGCTCGCGGATGCGAATGTGACCTCGTTCGTTCTTGAGGTCCCCAAGGAGTTCCTCCTCGCGGGAGGAACCAGCACCATCATCGGTGCGTGGACCACTGCCAGCACGGTGCAGGGAAGCACCTACACCCAGGTGTCCCGATTGTCGGCCCCCCTGGTCAACGAGTTGGTGATCGGAGTTGCCGACAAGGACAAGTTCAACGCCTCCGAGCCGAAGAATGATCTGGCGAATTTCGCCGACTACGTCACGCATCCCACCTTTCCCGCGCTCCTGGAGATCTTGTTCAAGGTTCCGGCTCCGACGCTGTTTCCGCGAACCGACCTGGTCGCGGCTTTCGTGACCGGTGTGGATGGCCTCAACAAGGACGGCGGTGCCGGTGAGATGCTGCGATTGAACACCGCAATCGCCGCGACACCGCGCGATCAGCAGAACAACCTCGGAGTCATCGCCGGGATCACGAAGGGTGTGCTTGATGCATCGAAGGCGGATCTCGCGGGATTCCCCAATGGCCGCCGGCCGGGCGACGACGTCGTCGACATCGCGCTTCGCGTGGTGATGGGCAAGTTGCTGAAGCCTGCGGACGCGCCGATTGGGGACGCGCCCTTGACTGACGGGGCCTATGTGGATGCACGGATGTTTCCGGATCGCTTCCCCTATCTGAACCCTCCCCTGAAGGGATCGCCGAATGATCCAACGATCACCATCACGCCGAGCAGCTCGGCGACCGCCACCGGTGGATTCAAGCCGGTGAAGGCGGACTACGATGCGAAGACACGTCGGCTCACGGTGCCGACCGCCTCGGCCGGACAGACATTTCTTCGACTGGAAGCGGACGGGAAGGTCGCACTGGAGGGAGTGAGCACCAGCGACGGCGTCCTGTCGGCGACGGTGAAGTAAGTAAGCAAGTGAATGAGTGGGTTGCTGGAGTGACTCGCGTCTCCTGAGTGGGAGACGACGGCGGGGTTCGCGGCGGTACCGTGTGTCCGCGAACCCCGCCAAAACCCACACGTCCGCTGTTCCCTCCAAACCTTTCCAGCTTCATGCACTGCGATTCGAAATGGCTCGCGGCCAGGGCGGCCTGGCTCTGTTGGAGTGCCGCGCTGTGGATTGGCGTGACGGGTGCGACGGCGGGAGCCGGTCGGGTTCCGGCGAACGAGAATGAGGTGGTTGCACTGGTGCGTCCGCGCGGTGGCTCACAGCTGGAGCTTGAACTGGAGTCCCTGGGGCGACAGTTGCGCGACTCTCCCGGCGACGTCGAGGCTTCGGTCCGGCTGGTGCGGAACTGCCTCGAGCTTGATCGCCTCAGTCCGGATCCACGGTGGCTTGGGCAGGCGATGACCGCACTCGAGCCGTGGTCGACGAAGACTGGAGCTCCGACGGAAATCCGCCTGGTGCAGGCTCTGCTGCGTCAACGAAGTCACGACTTTGAGGGCGCCTTGAACGATCTCGACGCCGTCGTTGCCGTGGCTCCACGGAATGCCGAGGCGTGGCTGGTGAAGTCGACTGTGCACGCGGTGCGGGGCGAGCTGGATCCGGCGCGTCGCGCGGCAGCGGCTCTGGTCCGAATTGCGGATCCGATCACCTCGGCCACCGCCATGGCGACGGTCGCCAGTCTGTCCGGATCCGCGGAGCGGAGCTGTGAGTTGATGGAACGCCTGCTGCCGGTGGCGGCCCGGGCTCCTGTGGCTCAGCGTGTCTGGATGTTGACCCAACTGGCCGAAACGCGGGAGCGCCTTGGGCAGGTCTCCGCCGCGGAGCGGGCCTTTCGCGACGGGCTGGCGCTAGCGCCACGGGATCCCTATCTCAACGGGGCGCTGGCCGATTTGCTGTTGCGATCCGGTCGGGCCGGCGAGGTGCCGCCGCTGCTGGAATCGTTCCCGGCCAACGATTCGCTGCTCCTGCGCGTAGCGGAGGCCCGCCGGCGTCTGCATCAAACGGGGTCCTCCTTTGCTGCGCTGGCGAAGCGGCTTGGTGATTCCTTCGCCATCCAGGCGGCACGGGGCGAACGGGTGCATCGACGCGAAGAGGCCCGGTTTCAGTTGTGCGTGCTCGGCGATGCCGATTTGGCACTGAAGCTCGCCCGGGAGAATTGGGAAATTCAGCGTGAGCCGGCGGATTTGCTGCTGCTTCAGGAGGCCGCCGTGGCAATGCGTTCGGAACCGGATTTGCGACGAGTTCGCGACTGGGTGGCCGCGACGCATTTGGAGGACGTTCGCCTTCAATCCGTGGAGCGGTTGGTCGCGGCCAAAAGCACGGAGGTTCACCCATGAGTGCCGTCGGAGCCGCTGCGGAAACCGTTGGCAACCTCACAATCGCTGACTCCTTCAAGCGTCTGGTTCTGCGGTGGAGTTCGGCTGTGGTGGCGTGCTGGCTGATGACCCTGCCGGCCTGCGCGCATTCGGCAAGTACTGCGTGGTTGTTGCTTGGAGTGAATGGCGCGGAAGTTCAGGGAACTTGGGATGTCGCAATCCGCGACGTCGACCTCGCGTTGACCCTCGACGCGGACGGAGATGGCCGGGTGACCTGGGGAGAGGTGCGTCGGAAACAGCATGCCATCGAAACCTGGGCGACGAATGGATTGGCACTTCATGCCGATGGGGTCCGGCTTCCGCTTCAGATTCGGTCGCTTTCCGTTTCGGAAGTGACCGGCGTGCCGTGTCTGCGCCTGGAGTGTCTGGCATCGGCCACGGCAGGGATCCGCGAGCTCTCGGTGACCTACGGGCTCTTGTTTGACCTGGACCGCATGCATCGCGGACTGGTGAGGATTGTGGATCCGCGTCATCCAGCCGGAACCTCGGCGATCCTCGGTCCCGACGATCGTTCGGTGCGGGTGGAGCCCGGGGCGTCTGCACGAGGGGCGGCGCCAATTCGGCGGTTCATCGGGGAGGGCGTGCATCACATTGCCACGGGATACGACCATCTCCTGTTTCTTCTCGTGCTGCTGCTGCCCACGGTGGTGATGCGCGGGCCAGAGGGATGGATTCCCGCGCCGGGCGGACGTCGGGTGGTGTCTCGGGTGCTTCAGACGGTGACCGCCTTCACCCTGGCCCATTCGTTGACGCTGGCGCTGGCTGCGTTGGAATGGATTCAGCCCCCGTCACGCCCGGTCGAGGTGATCATTGCGTTGAGTATTGTCGTCACGGCACTCGGTAATCTGGGTCGCGGCTCCATGCGAAAGGTGCCGGGAAAATGGCGAGTGCTAAGCGTACTGGAGGCAAGCCCGTGGCTCGTGCCGTTTTGCTTTGGACTGGTGCATGGATTCGGGTTTGCGGACGGCCTGCGGGGACTGGGCCTCACGCGGTGGCAGCTGTTGACGCCGCTGGTGGGATTCAATCTGGGGGTTGAACTGGGACAGCTGGCCGCGGTGTTGCTGGTCCTGCCGGTGCTGTGGAAGCTGGGGCGCACGAGCGCGTATCGACGCTGGGGATTGTCCGGAGCGTCGATGGCCATCGCCCTGCTGGCTTCCGCTTGGGTTGTGGATCGTGCCGCGGGACTGCAGTGGTTTGGCAGCTGAGGGTGGGGGCTCGTCCATTGACGGAAGAATGGGTGACTCCTACGGTCGACTCCCCCTGTCTGGATTGCCGTCCAGACCGGGTTGCCTCACCCGTCCCCGCCGTGGCTGGTGTCGCGCCTGTCATGGTCCCGTTTTCCAGATCTGGTTCGCGTGGCTTCACGCTGATCGAGCTGCTGGTGGTGATTGCCATCATCGCCGTGCTCGCCGGCATGCTGCTGCCCGCCCTGGCGACGGCAAGGTCGCGGGCTACCGCGACCGCGTGCATGTCCCAGTTGCATCAGCTCGGGTTCGGGGTGGCGATGTACACGGGAGACAACCGGGACGTGCTGCCACTGTCGGCGCATCAGTCGGCGTCGTGGATCGGCATGCTGGCGACCTACGGATTGACCAATGTTTACAGGTGTCCGAGCGATACCAACCGAGCACGGATCACCAGTTTTGCGGTAAACGATTTTCTGACCCCGCATCCGTTTGGTGCCGCGACGTTGGACTTTTCCCGGCTGACCGCAGTTCCGGCGCCGACCGAGACGATGCATCTCGCCGAGACCCGCGGTGACTACACCGGGGCCGACCATTTCCACTTCGCCGATGCGTCCTCGGGGGGATTCACCACCAATGCGTTCGCCGGGGAAGTCGCCGTGGTGCGACATCGGGGTTCTGCGAACTACCTGTTTGCCGATGCCCACACCGAAAGCCTGTCGTGGACGCGGACCCGCAAACTGCTCGGGCCGCCGATCACCCGATTCATTCGGCCGGACGGGCTTTCGGATTCGCCCTGAATCTTCCGTGGGGCCGGACTGCGGCGCTGAAATGCAGACGGAATGCATCCGGCGGCTGCGCAAACTCGTTGTTTGATCGTCGACGATCGGCAGGTGGTGGCCCTGTGCCGGACGTTGACCCGGGGGCACGGATCGATACCGTTTTTACAGCCACCCGGGGTAGCGATGGCGGAGGGGAATCCTCTGTAGCTGCCGGCCCGGGTGGTTTTTGATTTCTTCCATCCGGACACACCACCACCGCGTGGCCGGTCCGCCTGCATACGACCGGCAGTGTTGCCATGAGAAGACAGTGCGTCCCGCGCCTGACGGTTCAGTTGACGTGTTTCGGCATTTCGTCGGTCCTGGGACCGTCGCTCCTGCTGGCCCATGAGCCGGAGGTGATGAACAAGACGGTGATCACCGGGCGGGCGGATTCGCTGGTGGGACTCGCGGACTCGGCGAGCGAGGGGTATGTCGGTTCGGATCATCTGGAATTCCGTCCACTGCTTCGTTCCGCCGAGGTGTTGGAAACGGTTCCTGGATTGATCGCGACCCAGCACAGCGGTTCCGGCAAGGCCAACCAGTATTACACCCGAGGATTCAACCTGGACCACGGCACCGACTTCGCGACCAGCGTCGACGGCGTTCCGGTCAACCTGCCCTCCCATGCGCATGGCCAGGGATATACTGACCTCAATTTCCTCATTCCGGAACTCGTGCAGTCGGTGCACTACCGCAAGGGACCCTATCATGCCGATGTGGGTGATTTTGGCTCC
>CANGMO010000117.1 GCA_947454295.1 Verrucomicrobiota bacterium
AGCGTGCGTGCGAGCTCGTGGAAGGCTTCTTGCAGACCGTCTCGAACCACCAGGACCACGCTGTCGATGGAAGTCGCGCTGTCAAAGCGGCGCCACGTGTGGGCGACCACCGGCGCACCGGCGACCTCGAGGAACAGCTTGTCGATGCCGGGACCCATTCGGGTGCCGCGGCCGGCGGCGACGATTACGGCGGAGGTCATGACGCTTCAGGGGGACTGGGCTGAAATTCCGGGTGGAAAAACAAAAACGGGGCGCGGATGTGATCCGCGCCCCGATGTGAAACCGGATCCGGCTTCGTTACTTCTTCGGCTCCTTCTTGTCGTCGGCCTTGGCGCCCTCAGGAGGGGCGCTGGCGTTGAGGCTCTTCAGGACGGCGTCGGAAATGTCATTCTCGGAGCCGAGCAGGGAGGTGTAGATGACCACCGGCGTCTGGTTGACGCTCGTCGCCGCGGTGTCGACCACGAGCTGGAAGCCGCTGGCCTTGCACTTCTCCTCGATGGCGCCGCGGATGTCCTTCAGGACGGAGTCACGCATGCGGAGCTGCTGCTCGCCGAGGGACTGGCGGGAGTTCGCGTCGAACTTGCGGATGCTGTCCTCCTGCTCCTTGAGTTCGCTCTGCTTCTTCTCGACCTCCTTTTTGCGCTTGTCGCGTTCGTCGGCGGACACGGCCTGATCGTTGGCGGACTCGATCAGCTTGGTGAAATCGGCATTGGCCTTCTTGTAGTCCTCGATGAGGCCGGAACGCGCCTTGTCAAAGTCGGCGGCCCGCTCCTTGAGCTGGGTGTCAGCCTGCTTGGTGCGATAGTATCCATCGAACACCTTCTTGAGGTCGATGACGGCCACCTTGACCTCCGCGTGGGCGGAGACGGCAAGGAGAAGGCCGGAGGCGAGGGCGAGAAGCTTAAGGAGGGGACGTTTCATGTTCAAATCAACCAAACGGGGGGTAGGTTTTCAGAAATCGCGAGTGTAGCCAACACCGAATTGGAATCGGCCGCTATTCCCCGCGTACTTGTCGTGGGTCACCGGAATACCGTAGTCGAGTCGCAGCGGGCCGATGGGCAGGTTGAGGCGGATGCCGAAGCCAAAGTTGTCGGCATACACCCCAGTGTCGGACCCGTCAGCATACTTCGACGTTTTGAAGCTGAACGCATCCGGGAACACCATGCCCGCGTCATAGAACACCGCGAAGCGCAGGCGTTCAATGATGGGGATGCTGTACTCGGCTGAACCAAACCAGGAGGTCTTGCCGCCCAGCGGTTCACCGGTCAACTCGTCGGCGGGACCAATGCGGCGGAACTTGTAGCCGCGAAGGGAGTAAAGACCACCGAGGTACTCGCGATCGAAGAGCGGCACGCGCCCCTTGGTTCCACGATCACCGTTGCCATAGGCATCCACGACACCCACGCGACCGGTGAGTTCCAGGATGTGGCCTTCGAGGATGTCCTGCCAGACGCTGGAGGCCGGGGCGAGGCGCTGGGGCGTCCAATACTGCGCGACGCGGAGTTCCAGCTTGTACAGGTCGACATCGCCTCCGAGAGGGCCGCCAACCAGCTGCGGCGCAAATTCGATGCGATGACCGCGGGTTGGCAGGATCGCGCTGTTGCGCGTGTCGTAGGCGAGGCTGAATCCAAGCCGGGATACGAGCCGGTCACCCTCCTCCTGCAGCAGCTGCGGCTGGGGGCCGGCCGCGCTGTTGGTGGAGACGGAGATCAACGGCACGCCGGCCACCGTGTTCGTGGTGTAGACCACGTTGGTGATCGTCTTCGGGTAGGCCGCCTTGTAGCTGTCGGAGAACTTGATGCCGATGTTCTCGAGCGTGTAGTTCACGCCGCCGACGAGGTTGTAGGGCAGCTGCTTGGTCAGGCCCACCCGTCCGCCGACCTGGGACTGCTGATAGTTGTCCGACAGGTAATTCAGCTGGCGGTAATAGACTTCCGTGTCCAACCGCAGGCGGCGTCCGAGGAACCAGGGCTCCGTGAAGCCGATGATGTAGTCCTGACGTTGGGAACCGTACTGGGCGCGGATGCGCGCCTTCTGGCCGCCACCGGTGAAGTAGGGCGGATTGAAGAGGTCGAAATTACCCTGGGTGACCTCGACGAAGCCGACGATCGAGTCCACCGAGCTAAAGCCGGCGCCGACCGCGATGTTGCCGGTGTTCTTTTCCTCGACGCCAACGACGAGGTTCTTCCGGTTCGGGATCTCGGTGTCCTCGGGCTTGGTGTCGACCTTCTCGAAATACTGCATCTGCTCGAGGCGCTGCTTGCTGATCTTCACCCGCACCATGTCGAAGGGTTCGCCCGGCGTGATGGCCAGCTCGCGGCGGATCACCTTGTCCTTGGTCTTGGTGTTGCCCTTGATGTCGACGCGCTCGACGTAATACTTGTCACCCTCGCGAACGTTGTACTGCAGGTCGAGGGTGCCCTTGTCGATGTTGGCGATCTTCTGCGGAGTGGCGCGGGCCTCGATGTAGCCCTGGCTGCCGTAGAAATCCTCGATGGCCTCGACGTCCTTCTGGAGCTTCTTCGGGGTGAAGACGGTGCCGGGCTTCAGCTGCAGGCCGCGGTAGTTCTTTTCACCGTCCTTGGAACGCAGGTTCGCCACGATCTCCGGCTGCTTGAAGAGCTCGTTGCCCTTGAAGTCCACGCCGCCGACCTTGTACTGGGTGCCCTCGGCGAGATCGAGCCGGATGACCATGTGATTGGTCTTCGGGTAGTCGAACTTCACGTCCTTCAATTCGAAGTCGACGTAGCCGTGCTCACCGTAGAACTCGCGGAGCTTTTCCTTGTCCTCTTCGAACTGCTCGTCCTTCAGCTTGCCGGAGCCGGTCAGCCACGACCACATCCACCAGCGGCGGGTCTTGATGGTCTTGCGAAGCTTCTTCTGCTTGAACGCGGTGGCATGCTCGAAGACGACATTGTCGATGCGCACCTTGGGCGCCTCGCTGATCTCGAAGGTGACGGTCGCCTTGCCCAGATTCTCGTTGATGCTGTCCTTGTACTCGACCTTGGTCTTCTGCAGACCGGCCTTCTGGTACATCTTCAGGATTTCCTGGGCGTCATTGAAGAGCTTCCGCTCGTCCATCGGCTCGCCCGCCTTGGATGTCACCTTCTTGCGCAGCTTGTTGACGCTGTATTTTTTGTTTCCGGTAAAGCGGATCTCCGTGAGCACCGGCTTACCCTGCACGGCGTAGGTGATGGCGATGCCCTTGGCGGTGCGCTCCTGGCCGACGCGGATGTTCGAGAAGTAGCCGGTCATGTACAGGTTGCGAACATCGTCATCGATGCTGACCTGGCTGAACGACTCGCCGGGCTTCACCCGGATATTGCCGCGGATGAGGTCGTCGCTGACCGCCGGCGGTCCAACGTGGCGGATGACAACCTGTTCGATGGTGGGCGCAACGGGACGTTCCGCCTCCTGCGCCATGGCGCTGAACTGGAGGCAGGCAATCACTATCGCGCAGCAGCGCAGGTGTCGACGGGAGGCGGCAGTACTCATGATGGCTGGCAAACCCGACGGCGCACGCCGTCAGGCGGGCGGATACAATCCAATATCGCCATGGTCAGGCAATCTCCAATCCGCCCAAACCGTGCGAACGGGGGTCCGACCGCTCCGTGGCGCGGGTGTTCAAAGTCGGCCGGAGCCAGGGTTTCAAGGGCCGGATCCCGCGGTACGGCGCCCTAATTTATTTTGAAAGCAGGATGCGGTTGGCAGTGGAACTGCTACGCACTGGCCGCTTTCCACGGTTCAAATTCACGCCAAGGAGGTGGGGATGGACGCCCAAGGAAAGGCGACGCGGTGTCCCGAAACGGACGATCGTTTCAACCCACGTCGTCGTCGCTGACCTTGGCTGCCGATTCGAATCGGGTGAATCCCTTCAAGAATGACAGCGGCACGTCGCCGGTGGGCCCGTTACGCTGCTTGGCGATCAGCAGATTCACCTGCACCACTTCCCCCTGTGGCACCGACGGCGCGTCCTCCTCGTCATCCGTGCTCGGTTTATAGAGCAGGGCGACCACGTCGGCGTCCTGCTCGATGGCGCCGGATTCACGAAGATCGGAGAGCCGCGGTTTGCGGTTCTTGTCCTTTTCGAGTTCGCGGTTGAGCTGGGACAGCACGATCACCGGACACTTCAGCTCCTTGGCCAGCGCCTTCACACCGTTGGAGATGTCGGCGATTTCCTGCTGGCGGTTGTCCTGCGCCTTCTTGGCGGTGGAATGCAGCAGCTGGAGATAGTCGATGACGATCATCCGGATGCCGTGCTGCTGCCACATGCGCCGCGCGCGGGCGCGCAGCTGCAGAATCGAGAGACCAGGCGTGTCATCAATGTGCAGTGGCGCCTTGGCGAGCTTCGAGGCGGCGCCGGTCAGCTTCCGCATGTCGGCCTCGGACAGGAACCCGTCGCGGATGGCCCGGCCGTTCACGCGGGCCAGCGAGCACAGCATACGCATGACCAGCGATTCCGAGGTCATTTCCAGGCTGAACACCGCCACGGGCAGGTTCTCGTTGATCACCACGTGCTCCGCGATGTTCATGGCCAGAGAGGTCTTGCCCATCGAGGGACGGGCTGCCAGGACGATCATTTCGCCCTCGTGCAGGCCGCTGGTCATCTTGTCGAGATCCACGAATCCGGTGCCAATGCCGGTGAGTCCGCCGGCTCGCTGATGATAGTCTTCGATCATCGCGATGGCGCTGCGGACCAAGTCCTTCATGCCGCGATTGGTCACCGATTCGCGGTCCTGGCTGATGCGCAGGATATCGCGCTCGACCTCGTCGAGGAGGGCGTCGACTTCACCCTCGTGGCTCTGGACGCGGCTGGAAACCTGGCCGCAGGTCTGCAGCATGCGCCGGAGGACGTGCTTCTCGCGGACGATGTCGAGGTAGTATTCCAGGTTGGCTGCGCTTGGAACCGCGTCCATCAGGCTGCTCAGGTAGGGCAGTCCGCCAACGCTCTCGAGTTGGTTGGCATCCTTGAGACGCTGCTGGACGGTGATGAGGTCAATTGGGTCCTTGCCGTCGTACATCGCGACCAAGTGCTCAAAGAGGCACTGGTGGCGGAGATCGTAGAACGCCTCAGCACCCGCCTTCATCTTTTCAAGGCAGAGTCCCAGGCTGTCGTTGGGAGAAAGCAGAATGCAACCGAGTACGCCTTGTTCTGCTTCGGTGCTGTGCGGGGGCAGGCGGTCCAGGCGGGCGGCGTCGACCAACGCGTCGGTGTTCTTGCGTCGTCGCGAGCGCTTGAAGTCGGGCGTGGACTCGGAGGAAAAATTGGGGGCGTCGGAATCGGACATGGCGTCGGTGGCGGCTGTCATTAGCGGTCATTGCCGGCGGGGATGCAGTCAAAACCGAGACAAGTTGCTGGCAGGTTGCTGCCAGCCCGCCACGGGTTGCTCACAGGGATGTTCACAGGCTTGCCGAAGGGGTTTCGGCGGTCGCCACTGAAAACAAAACGGGCGGACGCAGGTAGCGTCCGCCCGTGGTTCCAACCGGCAGTGCCGGTGGGGAAGGGGTTACTTGGACTTGGAGCCCTTGCCGGCCTTGGCAGGCTTGGCTTCGGGAGCCGGAGCGGCGGCTTCAGCAGCCTCGCCACGACGGCCGCGCTTCTCGGTCTTCGGGGCTTCGGCCTTGGCCTCGGCGGGGACCTCGGGGAGCGGGTTGGCGCTCTTGACGATGATCTTGAGCGAGCTCTTGACCTCGGGGTGGAGGCGGAGTTCGACCTCGTATTCGCCGAGGGCGTGGATGGCCTTCTCGAGGTGAATCTTCTTCTTGTCGAGGGAGACTTCGAGCTGGGTCTTGAGGGCGTCCGCAATGGAGCCGCTGGTGACCGAGCCGAACATCTTGCCGTCGTCGCCGGTCTTGGCCAGCAAGGTCAGGGTGACCTTGTTGAGGCTCTTGCCCAGCTCCGACATGGAGTTGAACTCCAGGGCTTCGCGCTCGGCGCGACGCTGGCGGAGAACCTCGATGCGGCGCTTGTTGCTGCTGCTCAGCGGCACGGCGAGACCCTGGGGAATCAGGAAGTTGCGGGCGAAGCCGGCGGACACGGCAACCTGGTCGGATTCACCGCCCAGACCCACCACGGGCTTGATCAGGATGATTTCAGTTTTGGCCATACGGACGAAAAGTTGGAATTAACGGATTGCGGAGTTGGTTTGAGAGTCGGGACAGGCGCGGCTCAGAACGGAACGTCGTCGTCCTCGGGCGGAGGCCCGTCGGACTCAGCCGTCGGAGGCGCCGCCGGGGCGGCAGGGCGGGCAGGACGCGGAGCAGGGGCCGAAGACGGGCCCGGTGCGCCACCACCGCCGGCACCTTCGCCGCGCGGTCCACCCACAAACTGAAAGTTCTCCAGAACGACGCGAAGCTTGCTGACCTTCTGGCCGGTCTGCTTGTCGTCCCACTGGTCGAACTTGAGGCGCCCCTCGAGAAACAGGGGGGCACCCTTGCGAAGATACTGCGAGATCAACTCGGCCTGTTTTCCCCAGGCATCGACGTCGATGAACGTCACTTCCTCGCGCGTCTCTCCGCCATCGGTCTTGTAGGACCGGTTGACGGCAAGACCGAGCCGGGCCGTGGCCATGCCTTTCGGCGTGTACCGCAGCTCGGGGTCGCGGGTCAGATTCCCGAGAAGAATGACTTTGTTGAAGCTCGCCATAACACCTCAGCAGACGGAGGGCCGTCCGTTGCGGTTACTTCGCAGCCTTCGCCACCTCGGAGAACAGCACGCGATAGACCTCTTCAGCCAGTTTGAACTTGGCGTTGAGGGCCTCGACGATGCCGGGCTTGGCGTCGAAAATCACATTCACATAGTGGCCGCCGGTGACCTTCTTGTCGGTCACGCGGGAGAACGGCTTCTTGTCCATCTTTTGGATGGTCTCGACCTTGCC
>CANGMO010000118.1 GCA_947454295.1 Verrucomicrobiota bacterium
AAGGCCGCCCAGTGTGGCCACCCGCACGAGCACCTGTGGCAAGTTATCACGTTGAACTGGCTGGGAACTTCGAGTGCCAGAATGCTCCGGCCGCGAATTCCACCACCAAACGACTACTCCAAGAAGCCAGGTTATCCCGGCCTTCACCACGTGAACCGGGAGCAAGGTGACGAGGATGGCGAAGATCGCCAGATGCGTGAGAACTGTCCGCCCGTTTGATCGGTGACGCATTCCGGGCACGAGAACGCCGACTGCCAGCAATCCGGTCGGGAATAGGAAATAGTACCAAAACTCATTGGTTAAACTCCACAGGGGGCCATTGGTGCCGAAGGTTGGTGCGGTGATTCCCTGCAGGAAAGACAGGTTCGACAGGATTGTGTTGAGACCATGACTTGCGGGCACGAGGAGGGAGGGGCCGGAATGATAGTGCTCTCTCAACGTGCCGAGATACGCCGCGGGATTCATCTGTTGCCCCCATACGTCGAGGAGGAAGGTCCAGATCAATGCCGGGATCAGCACCGTCCACAGTCGCGATAGGCGGGCGATTGCATAGCGGGCCCACTGAAAATCTCCCTTCCGCCAGGCGTACACGACCGAGCCGCCAACAAAGTAACCGGAAAGAACGAAGAAAATGACGACCGCCTGATGCCCCAGGCCCGACACGAAGTAAAACACCCGGATCGCGATGGATGGATGTTCCAGGTTTGGAAAATCAATGAAAAGGAAGGCTCTCAGGTGACTCAGCATCACGATGAGTGCGCTGAGCCCTCGCACTCCATCGAGTAGTGGATCCCTTTTGTTCACGTAGCGATCGAGGATTGCCTTGGCTAACGGAAAGGCAATCCACGAAAATGCAGAGAAGGGATTTACCGTTCCTTAACCAAATTGCGGCGGAAGCTGCAAACTTGCTTCACGTGGCGCGTACAGCGTGTTCCCACGACGAGGGGCTTTTCCCTCGCCGATCGAAAGGGAAACGCGATGAAACCCAATCAGGTTCAAGTTCTCAGTCAGGTGTTCGTTGTCGGAATGGCCGCGGCAGTCGCAACGCTGTCCGCCGCCGCCCAGAATCAACCCCAGCCCCCGGCTTCCAACGGCAAGCGGCCGGCGCTGCGGAATCGAGGACCGGAAATGCCGTCGGCACCGGTCGGGAACCAAGGCTATGGAATGCCGCTCCCGGGCCTTAATCGGGCCGAATTGGCGGCGTTTGAGGCGGGATTGGACGAGTTTCTGCGCGCCGAAACCGCGGAGAGCGGTCTGGGACCCATCTTCAATGACGTGTCCTGCGTGGCCTGCCACTCCGCCCCGGCGCCTGGCGGCGCCAGCAACCGGCTCGTCACACGGTTCGGCCGTACGGCGAACGGCGTCTTTGATCCGCTCGAATCGCTGGGAGGGTCGCTCCTGCAGCTGATGGCCATCAATCCGGCGGTTCGGGAGGTGGTTCCGCCGCAGGCAAACGTCGTGGCCCGCCGTCAGTCGACTCCGCTGTTCGGAATGGGGCTCATGGAAGCCATTCCTGACGCGACGCTGCGGCAGCTTGCGGCACGTCCCAAGCCGGACGGCGTGCGGGGGCGCGCTGCCGAGGTGGAGGATGTGGCGACCGGACAGCGCCGCGTCGGCCGACTCGGCTGGAAGGCCCAGCAGGCGACGCTGCTCGCCTTCGCCGGCGATGCGTATCTCAATGAAATGGGCATCACCAGCCGCCTGTTTCCGCATGAGAATGCCCCCAACGGGAACGCAGCGCTGCTGGCCGCATACGATCATGTTGCGGATCCTGAGGACGCAGTGGATCCGGCAACCGGCAAGAGCGACATCGATCTTGCCGCCGACTACATGCGCCTCCTGGCGGCGCCGCCGACGCTGAACCCGAGTCCTTCGGCGCGACAGGGCGAGGTGCTGTTTCAGCAGGTGGGATGCGCGGTCTGTCATGTGCCCGTGATCCCGACCGGGTTCTCTCCGGTCCAGGCGCTCAACCAGAAGCCGGTCTGGCTGTACTCCGATCTGCTGCTCCACGACATGGGCACGCTTGGGGATGGCATTGCGCAGGCTGCGGCCGGCCCCACGGAGATGCGGACCGCCCCGCTCTGGGGATTGCGTGCCAGTGCGCCGTATTTGCACGACGGGCGTGCTGCCGATGTGGACCAGGCGATCGTGGCCCATGACGGCGAGGCCCGCGCGGCGCGGGATCGCTACCTGCGGCTGACTCCCTCGCAGCGACGCCAGTTGGCGGATTTCCTCAACACTCTCTGAATCCGGATCGGAACTCCGGGTTCAGCTTCCCAACTGAGGTGCCACGGGTACGGCCGTGACGCAGGGCAGGGACAGGCGCAGGTTCGCTCAGCGGACCTGCGCCTGATAAACGAGGGTGTTGAACCGCTCGTAGAGTCCAAACTCGGCGTTGGGTGTGTGCTGCGCCCAGATCATCATGACCAGGCGCTCCTTTGGATCGATGGCGCAGTAGCAGGTCGAAGCCCCGTTCCAGCCAAAGGTGCCCTCGGATCCCAGCCATCCTGCCCGTGCCACGTCGGTTCGGATTTCCACACCGAGCCCGAATCCATCGCTGACCGGATAGATCTTGGTGGGCTTGGCCAGCCCGTGGAGCTGATCCATGCGCATGAGTTCCACCGTGCGGGGCGACAGCAGCCGGACGCCGTCGAGCGCGCCGCCGTTGAGGAGGAGATGTGCCAGGCGCAGGTAGTCGTGTGGCGTTGAATACAGTCCGCCCGCACCGGACGGCCAGCGGCCGCCCCCGGGAGTTGCCGGGATGCGCTTCAGGGATCCGTCCGATTGGCGTTCGTCGCGGTCGACCTGCCGGGCTCGCTTGGATTCAGGAACCACGAATCCCGTGTCGCTCATGGCGAGGGGCCGGAAGATGCGGGTCTGCAGGAATCGATCAAAGGGCATCCCTGAGGCGATTTCCACCACGCGCCCCAGCACATCGGTGGAGATTCCATAAGTCCAGGCCTCGCCTGGCTGATGCTTGAGTGGAATCCGCGCCACGTATTCCGCCGCTTCCGCCAGCGTCCCGAACGAGCCGCCCGAACGGACTTCCCCGGCGGCCATGGGGCTTCCGGCGGGCGGATCAAAGGAGACGATCCCCGACGTGTGGGTGAGCAGATGGCGGATGAGGATGGGGCGTGCAGCCGGCTGTAGCACGATGCCTCCGTTGGCGTTGGTGACGGCGACCGGGGTGTTGGTGAAGGCGGGAATGAACCGGGAAAGCGGGTCATTGAGGCCAATGCGGCCCTCCTCCATGAGCATCAGGGTCGCAACCGTGGTGACGATCTTGGAAAGCGACGCGATGGCGAAAAGGTCGTCGTTGCGGATCGGGCGGCCGGCACCGTTCGACACGCCCACGGCCCGCTCATACACGCGCCGCCCGTCGCGCGTTACTTCGATCACGAGCCCTGAGTACTGGTGCTGGGACACGAGTTCATCCGCGAAGGCGTCGAGTCGCTGCAGGCGCTGGGTGGAGAATCCCGCGATCTCGGCGGGGCCTGCGTTGAGGCGCATGGGACCCGCGGCAATGGGCAGCAACAAGGCGGCGAGGAGGGTGGGCAATGAACGGGTTCCGGGGCGCATTGGGAATGGGGTTGAAGAATGTGGCTCAAGATCGTTGGGAAACGGCCGATACTTCAAGTGTCGTGAGACACGGACCACCGGCGGTCTGGGAGAAAAGCCGGTTCGGGAAAACGGTGGGATGCCCGATGAAAATGTCCTACCCGCAGCATGGACGCTGCGCAAATAGACGCCTCCGATAACCGGAGGCAACTCATGGATGGAGTTATGGTTGTAAACACGAATACCTCGGCCCAGGCGGGTGCCCGGCTGCTCAACGAATCGTCGGCCATGTTGGCCAAGTCGCTTTCCCGGCTCTCTTCGGGATCCCGACTCAGCTCGCCGGAGGATGATGCGGCGGGAACGGCAGTCTCGTTCCGGTTCGATGCGCAGATCAACCGCGTCACCGCGGCCAACACGAACCTGACCAATGCGGTCTCGTTCAGTCAGACCCAGGACGGCTTCCTCACCAAGGTCGCCAAGGCCCTGGATCGCATGTCCGAGCTCTCGGTCCTTGCTCAGGACGTCACCAAGACGGACAGCGATCGCGGTCTGTACAACACCGAATTCCAGAAGCTGGCGTCCTACGTCTCGGATCTGGGAACGAAGGACTTCAACGGCGTGAGCCTCTTCAGCAGCTCGAGCATGGCGGTCACTACCGACGGCGAGCAGCACACGGTGACCCTGGCGGGCACGAACCTTGGCTCCGGAACCTACACCGCCGCCACGAGCTCCGCCATCGACACCACCGCCCACGCCAACACGGCGTTGACCAACATCAAGGCGGCGATCACCCAGCTGGCAACCGATCGTGCGACGGTGGGTGCCAATGTGTCGGTCCTGCAGGCCTACAGCTCCCAGATGGGAGTCCTGAAGGACAACCTCGCCTCTGCAAACAGCCGCATCAAGGACGTGGATGTGGCCGTGGAAAGCACGCAGTACGCCCGCTACAACATCCTGGTCCAATCGGGAACCGCGATGCTGGCGCAGGCCAACTCCCTGCCGCAGGCCGCCCTCAAGCTCTTGGGCTAAGAGGCGCACGCCGACCCCGGGGCGGGCGGCGGCGAATGAGCCGCCCCCGCCCGGAAGGGGAAGGTTTTGGAGAAGATTTGCCAGGCAGGGACGAAACTCCCGGTTTGGTTGGAGGCCGGCTGCCATTAAGTGCCGGTTGGGTTCAAACAGGTGGCACCCAAATCAAGCCCACCGCACGGCAGGGATGCCGTGGCAATAACAGATGCCCCGGAAACGGGGTGACTCAAGGAAGGAGTCGTTCGTATGGTCATCAACACTAATACCCCGGCTAGCGCGGGAGCACGTCAGCTCAATGAATCCAGCGCTCTGCTGGCCAAGTCGCTGAGCCGACTCTCGTCCGGTTCGAAAATCGGATCTCCCGATGACGATGCTGCGGGTTCAGCGGTCTCGTTGCGCTTCGATGCGCAGATCAACCGCGTCTCGGCTGCCAACACCAACGTGACCAATGCGGTCTCGTTCAGCCAGACCCAGGACGGTTTCCTGGGCAAGGTGGCGAAGGCCCTCGACCGTATGTCGGAACTGTCCGTTCTCTCGCAGGACGTGACCAAGACCGACACCGATCGTGGCCTCTACAACACGGAGTTCGCGAAACTGGGCACCTACATCAATGACCTTGCCACCAAGGACTTCAACGGTGTCAGCTTGTTCAGCGCCTCGGCTCAAAGCGTCACCACCGACAGCGATGCCCACACGGTCAGCATGACCGGTGTCAACCTCGGTGCGGGCACCTACACGACGGCCAACTCGTCGACGGTGGATACCGCTGCCCACGCGGTCACGGCCCTCACCAACGTGAAGGCTGCGATCAACCAGCTGGCTACCGACCGCTCGACGGTGGGTGCCAATGTGTCCGTCCTCCAGTCCTACAGCAGCCAGCTCGGTGTGCTGAAGGACAACCTCGGTGCCGCGAACAGCCGCATCAAGGACGTGGACGTGGCGGTGGAAAGCACGCAGTACGCCCGCTACAACATCCTGGTGCAGTCCGGCACCGCGATGCTCGCGCAGGCGAACTCGCTGCCTCAGTCGGCGCTTCGCCTCTTGGGCTGATCGTTGATTCGCAGTAGATTACAAAGAACCCGGAAGGCCGAAAGGTCTTCCGGGATCTCTTGTTTTGGGATGGCGCTAAAGTTTTACCGGGGGGCTGCCGATACCGAGTTTGGACTATGAGCAATCTCGGCGTATCCGGACTGGCCTCGGGCTTCGATTGGAAGACCCTGATTTCCCAGCTTGCCGACGTCGACCGCGCCCCGGAGCGGGTATTGCAGACGGAACAGAACAAGCTCAGCCAGCAGAACAACGCCTATTCGGGGATCCAAACGGAGCTGACGATCCTTCAAAACCGGATCACCACCCTCAAATCCAACGACCTCTACCAGTCGCGCCAGGCGTCGGTCTCGGACACCACGGCGGCCCAGGTCTCAGCCGGCACCGGCACGGGGGTTGGGAATTATTCGTTCAACATCCTGCAGCTGGCCACGACGGCGCAGCAATCCAGTGCGAGCTCGGTGGCCAAGAAGCTCAGCGCCACCAACGATGTGTCCGGCCTCACTCTCAGTGGCGCCGGATTCGCCCAGCCGGTGACGGCTGGAACCATCACCGTCAACGGGAAGCAGGTGTCGGTCGCCCTCACCGACTCGTTGAAGGACGTGTTTGATCACATCAGCAGCGCGACGGGTGGCGCGGTGACGGGCGCCTACGACGCCTCGACGGACAAAATCACCCTCAGTTCGGGATCGGAAATCGTCCTGGGCAGCTCGAATGACACCAGCAATCTCCTGCAGCTGGCGCGCCTTTCGAACAATGGCAGCGGCACGGTGACCAGCGGCACCACGCTGGGCGGCGTCCGCTTGTCCTCCTCGCTGGTCTCGGCAAATTTCGGCACGGCGGTTTCTGACGGCGGCTCGGGGGCAGGGGCCTTCAAGATCAACGGCGTTTCCTTTTCGTTCAGTGCCACCGCGGACTCGGTCCAGACGGTGCTCGACAAGATCAACAACTCGGCGGCCGGAGTCACCGCCACCTACAATGCCTCCACTGGCAAGTTCCAGCTGGCCAACCAGACCACCGGGGACATCGGCATCGCCCTCGAGGACGTCACGGGCAATTTTCTCGCCGCCTCCGGCCTTTCGGGCGGCACGCTGACACATGGCAAGGACCTGCAGTATCAGTTGAATGGCGGCGCCACGCTGAGCACCCACTCGAACATCATCACCGGCGACAGCTCCGGGGTTACTGGGCTTTCCGTCACCGCGTTGAAGGAGGG
>CANGMO010000119.1 GCA_947454295.1 Verrucomicrobiota bacterium
CGTGGACTCGCTTGACCTGCTCGCGCTGAATTCTGACGGGCATGTCCGGGCGCGGTTTCGGTGGGCGGATGGCGAGGCGGGAGGGCGGTGGGTGGGGCAGTGGGTTGCTCCGTGACCCCTGGGTAACTGCGAGCGAAGAAAAACTTCGCCTCGACACTTCCGCGGTCTGTCCTAGGCTGGCGGGCCTTTTATGAATCGCACTCCGCACGTGGCCGTCGTCGGCGCCACAGGCGCCGTCGGCGTGGAAATGATCGAAACCCTCGAGAAGCGCAACTTCCCGGTGGGTAAACTGACCCTGCTTGCGTCCGCCCGCTCCGTCGGGCGCCGCCTGAAATTCAAGGGCGTCGACCACACCGTCACCGAACTCACCCGCGATTCCTTCAAGGGAATCGACATCGCCCTCTTCAGCGCCGGCGGTGGCATCTCCCGCGAATTCGCCCCGATTGCGGCGGCCGCTGGCTGCGTGGTGGTCGACAATTCCTCGGCCTTCCGCATGGATGACTCGGTGCCCCTCGTGGTACCCGAGATCAATCCGGGCGACGTGAAGCTCCACAAGGGCATTCTTGCCAACCCGAACTGCACCACCGCGATCACCCTCATGGCGCTCTATCCGCTCCATCAGGCGTTCGGAGTGCGGCGCGTGTTCGCCTCCAGCTACCAGGCCGTCTCCGGAACCGGGGCCAAGGCGGTGGAGGAGCTGGAGCGCCAGGTGCGCGAGTATGTCGCCGGCTCGCCGGTGACCAAGGAGGTCTATCCCCACCAGATCGCCTTCAACGTGCTTCCGCACGTCGATTCCTTCCTTCCCTCCGGCTACACCAAGGAGGAGATGAAGATGGAGAACGAAGGCCGCAAGATCATGCATCACCCCGGCTTCCGCGCCTCGGTGACCTGTGTTCGCGTTCCGGTGTTCCGGGCGCATTCGGTCGCGGTCAGCGCCGAATTTGAGAAGCCGGTCACCCTCGAGGCTGCGCGCGCCGTGCTGTCGAAGGCGCCGGGACTCGACGTGGTGGATGATCCTGCCAACAAGAGCTATCCCATGCCGCTCGACGTCTCGGGCAAATACAACTGCGCCGTGGGTCGCCTCCGTCTGGACTGCGCCTTGGACAACGGCCTTTGCTTCTGGGTCGCCGGCGATCAGTTGCTGAAGGGCGCCGCACTCAACGCCGTGCAGATCGCTGAAGAACTGCTCCGCTGATCTTCGCTTCATTGCTTTGCCAAACGCGGGCTTCCGGATTCACCGGGGCCCGCGTTTGTTTTTGGCCGGCAGTGAGCAGATCCTCCGTGGTCGGGACGCGTCGCGCTCTTTGCCTGAGACCGATTTCTTGCGTCACCTACATCCCCGAACCGGAGCCATCCAACCTTTCTGCTGTGTGACCGTAGTGCACAACTATTCAGCCGCGCCCCCCTCACCGTAGTGTTCAATCCGTTCGCCTTCGGCTCCGGTCGCAGCTGCCTCAACGAGGCTTGCGGTCGTGGTCCGCGGTAGGTGACGTCGACTGAGGAGGCCCTATGAGACACTGGTTATGGCGATGGTTGTGCTGCTCGTTTCTGCGGGGGATCCCGGACGGTAGATTGGGATTCACGGCATTGCTGCTTTGGATGCCGGCGGGGGTGGCGCAGGCCGGTGTTCTTGCACAATGGAACTTCAATGCAGCCGGTGACACCAATCACCCGGTCCCCTCCCTGGGCGTGGGAACCGCGACGGTGCTGGGCGGGTTGAACCCGCAATTCTCTGCGGGCACGGGATCCAGCGATCCCGCCGGCACGAACGATCTCGCCCTCTCCCTGGCTCATTTTCCCACCCAGGGCCACGGCGGCAGGACGGCGGGCGTTCAGTTCGATGTCAGTACTGCCGGGCACCGTCTGATCCAGCTCCGCTTTGATCTCCGTGCGACGGCGACCGCCAGCCGTGCGGGGGTGGTGTTGGTGGCTACGGATGGGGTGACCTATCGCGAGGTCCTTCCGTTCTTCCTGGGAGCGGATGGGGTGTTTACCAATGGCATCACCATCCCGTTCGAATTCTTCACCGGCGCCGCCGACAACCCGAAGTTTTCGGTGCGCATCGTCTCCGACTACGCCTCGGGAACGAATTACGCCGCGGTGAAATCGGGATCGTCCTACAGCACCAGCGGCACGTGGAGAGTGGACATGGTCACCTTCAATTCCGAGCCCATCGCCCCGCCACCGGAGCCGCCGCGCATCACCCAGGCACCGCGGGCCCAGGAGATCGAGGCGGGATTGAGTGCTCGCTTGAGTGTGATCGCCACCGGCACTGCGCCGATGACCTATCAGTGGTTTCGAGCGGACGCCCCCTTGCCCGGTGAAACCAACGCCTTCCTCGAATTTCCTGCGGTGGGATTTGGGGACGCGGGACTTTATCGGGTGCAGGTGAGCAATGCCGGGGGAGATGCGGCGAGCGACCCGGTGGTGCTTTCGGTGCGGAGGGCGGCGCCTCCCGTCCTCGAGTTCTTCTCGTGGCTGGAAAGCCCGCAGCTTCCCGCGGTTGTGCTGACCAACCGTCTGGCGGAACAGGTGGTGCGCCCGGGAGAGGGGGTTCATTGGGTGGCGATGGCGCACGATGCTGGGGGGCGTGGGATGGACTGGACGCAGTCCTCGAAGGTGCCGGATTCGGCGTTGAACTGGACAGTGATTGAGTCGCGCCCAGGATACAGTCGAGCTGAAGGGGTGTGGCATCCGGAGGAATCCGATGCGGGCAACGTCGCGTTGGTGGCGTTGCATGTTGCCGTTCGGGTGCCGGATTCGGATCCCTCCGGCGCCGGTGTTCCCGCCTCCACCGCCGCCTGGAGCTTCTATGTTCCAACCCTCCTGGAACGGCAGTTGGTTCTCACTGAATGGCTGCCCTCGCCGTCGTCGGACCCCGGTGACAATCCACTGCATCGGGAGCACGCCCCGATGGATCCGGGCCGCGACGATCAGTATCTGGAGTGGGTCAACTGGGGAGGGTTTCCGCTGGATCTGTCGGGTTGGACCTTGGGAACGGAACTGGGATTGCTGCATCGGTTTGCGGCGGGGACGTTGATTGAGGCCACCAACGCCGTGGTTGTCTTCGGGGCCGCTTCGGACGCGGCACCACATCTGGGAGTGCCGGCGGTCCCTGCGTCTGAGGGCTTGGGGATCGATGTCCTGTTTGCTGAGAACGGGATGCTGGAAGTGCGGAACGGCCGGTCCAATCTGCTCCAGCGACTGCAGCTTGACCGCCGAATGGTTCCCTCGGGGACTTCCAAGGATTGGGAACCCGGCTCCGAACCTTCCTACATGCTGCACCCGGTGCTGGGGGCTCGGCGCAGCAGTGCAGGCATACGACCTGACGGGGCGTCCTGGGTGGCGGTGCCGTTCGATCCAATGGGCGACCTGGTGGAGGTTCGTGCCATTCTCGTTCCGGACAATCGAATTGAGATTCGGTGGGTACCCAAACCCGGCGTGCGCCATGTCGTCGAACGATCGACCTCCCCCAGCGGACCCTTTGCGCCGGTTACGGGACCGACCGATTCCGGTGCGTTCTCGGACGGACTCGGGCCGGTGGGCTTGAACTTTTATTATCGCGTCCGTCTGCCGTGAATCGGGCGCATCATCGGCTGGCGACGCGTGCTTTGGAGAGGGTGACGGCGTTTACGCTCATCGAGCTGCTGTCGATGGTGGCCCTGGTCGGCGTCCTGGCGGGAATGCTGTTGCCCGCGCTCGGGAATGCCATGGCGCGTGGACGGGCTGCGGTGTGTCGATCGAATCTGCGGCAATGGGGTATCGCCACCCATGCGTACGCCGCCGAAAATGGGGACTACCTGCCCCCAGATGGCGCGCCGAATGGGGAATCCACGGAATCGGGGTGGTACATCGACCTCGCGCGCACTGCGGGGGTTGAGGCCTATCACCGGGCGATGTGGCGGACCAATCCGTCGGTGGCGTTGCCGCGCTCGGTGTGGCTTTGTCCCGCCAATCGCCGACGGAGCAATGGCATCAATCTCTTCCACTACTGCCTGAACGAAGGGGTCAACGGCCAGGGGGCCGGGCGGCGGATCCAGGCGGGAGTCATTCCGACTCCAACGGCCACCGTGTGGTTGTTCGACAATGGCCGCCTGGCCGCGGTGGCATCGGCGAATCACCCCCATACCAATCTCCATGGAGCGGGATGCCAGTTTCTGTTCCTGGATGGACACGTGCAGCGATGGCCGTCGCGGCAGTTCTGGGACTTTGCCGCCGGTCGGGGGCGAGAGGATTTGCCGGACCTGAAGTGGAATCCATTTTCACCGTGATCCACACCCCGTGCGCCGCCGGAGGGGCGTGAATTCGTCGTGGACGGCGTTGGGACCCTGTGCTTGCTTCCCGACACGCCTCGCACTCCGGATCCCCACAACCCCTGACTCCTCCTCCCGCGATGTTCCTCGTTGCCTCGATTCTCGTCGGCCTGGGTGGTGGCCTCATTCTGTTGGTGCTGACCGCGTTTCTTTTTTGGCGCATCAGCAAGGCCGGGAATGTCAACGACGCCATCGACTGGCCCTCCCGGGTGATTATCACCTCGTTGCTGGTGGGTGGCCTTATCTGGTCCTTTCACAATGGAAAGGGCGGGGGGAAGGCGGATCAGTTCATGGCGCTGGTGGCGGTGCTGATATCCGCCGTGCCGCTCTGCGTGCTGTGGATTCCCTCGATGGTCGACTTTGCCCTGACGCCGCTTCTGGGTGCCATGACGGGCGGAAATGAAACGGTCGAATTGCGACCTTTCTACGCGCGGGCGGTCGCCTACCGAAAGCGCGGGGACTACCCCGCGGCCATCGCCGAAATCGAAGCCCAGCTGGAGCGCTTTCCGGCGGATCCCGAGGGGATGCGGATGCTCGCGGAGGTTCATTCCGATGACCTGAAGGATGTGCCCACGGCCATGGCGGTGCTGACGGAGATGATCCTGAATCCGGACGCGGAACCCACGGTGATTGCCCAGGCCATGAGCCGTCAGGCTGAACTGAAACTGAATCGACAGGGCGACGTGCATGGGGCCCGCGAGATGTATCAACGGATTGTCACGCAGTTCGCCGGCAGCGAAGCCGCGATCACGGCCTCTCAGCGCCTGGCGCATTTGCCCGATCCAACCGAGTTCGCGGCTCGCGACGAACAGGCGGCGATTCCCGTCGTGCGGCATACGGAGAGCCTCGGTCTCACGGCGGACCTCGGGGCCAGCCGGCTCGTTGAGCAGGATCATGCTGCGTTGACCCGGGAATACGTCGAAAAGATCGAAGCCTCGCCCGACGACTGGGAATCTCGGGAGAAGCTGGCCCAACTCTACGTCAATCACTGGCAGCGGTTTGATCTGGCGACCGATCTTCTTGAGGAGTTGATCCGCCGGCCGGGCATGGCTCCCCGGCAGGTGGCGCGTTGGTTGAACGAACTCGCCGATCTCCAGCTCAAGTCGCCCGATGGATCCGCGGTGGCGCGCCTCACGTTGGAACGCATCGGAACCCTGTTTCCAGGATCCCAGTGGGCTCAGCAGGCGGAATCGCGGATTCAATTGCTCGGCTTGGATCGCCGTGCCAAGGCCGCGCCCCGCACCGTTCGACTGGGGACCTATGAATCCAACATTGGTTTGAAGCGCGGGGATCCGACGATTCCCGATCCGTCCCGGCACGCGGTTTGATTCGCGCTCCCCTGCAATCAGGGGCGGCGGCCGGCGCGGAAATCACTGGCGTTCACCCCCGTGTGCCGCTTGAAGGCAACGCTGAGGTACTCCACGTGCGCAAATCCCGTTCGCTCGGCGATGGCGGCCAGTGACAGATCGGTTTCCGTGAGCAGGCGTTTCACCCGGTCCAGCTTCACGTTGAGAATCTGTTCGTGAGGCGATCTTCCGAGCAGTTTCCGGAATCGGGTTTCCAGCACCCGGCGCGACATGGGAACGGCCTTGAGAACATCCGCCACTCCGATTCCCTTGCAGGCGTGTTCGCGGATAAATCGGACTGCCGCCGAAACCTGCCGGTCATCCACGGCGACCACGTCGGTGGACTGCCGGGTGGCCACCCCCTGGGGCGCGAAGAGTCTGCCTTCTCCGCGGATCTTCTGTCCGCGCATCATGCGATCCAGGAGGGCGGCGGCCTCGAATCCAGTGCGTCGAACATCCGGGATCACGCTGGAGAGCGGCGGGTCGGCGAGATCGCAAAGGAGTTCATCGTTGTCCACGCCGAGGACGGCGACTGAGTCGGGAACCGCGACGCCGAGCCGGCGACACGCCTCCAGGACCTGCAGGCCCCGGATGTCGTAGCCGGCGAAGATGCCGACCGGTTTGGGGAGTTCGCGGATCCATTCCGCCAGGGCGGTAATTTCCGTTTCGCCATCCGTGCTCCGCGTTCGGTTGGGGGCGGATTCATGGAACAGCGCGCACCGGAAGCCGTGCTGCTCCAGATGCGCCGCGAACGCCTCACCGCGCCAGCGCGACCAGTTGAAGCGCGCGTCCCCGCAGTAGCCAAAGCTCTGAAATCCGCGCTCGCGCAAATGTTCGGCTGCGGTGTGGGCGATGGCCCGGTCGTCGGTTTCCAGCCAGGGCAGTTCGTGAAGCAGTCGGGCGGCACTTACGTCGACTGTGGGCAACCCCGACGCGGCGACGGCTCGGGCGATCGCCGGATTCTCGATTCGCGCGATGATTCCGTCCCCCTGCCAGTCCCGCAGCCATCCGGGGGGCGCGGCACCGCGACCGGTTTCCGCAAGCCACAGGCTCCAAGGCCCATGCTGACGGAGCCAATCGCGCACGCCGTGCAGCAACTCCCGCGCGTAGGCATTGGAGGTCTCCACCAGCAGGGCGACTTTGTGCGGTCGATCCACGATCGGCATCCTAGAG
>CANGMO010000120.1 GCA_947454295.1 Verrucomicrobiota bacterium
CACCAGTGACGGACTCTATGGGTTCGTTGGCGGGGATGTCCTAAGCCGGAATCTTCTGGAGCCGGCCCTGCAGTCGGCCGGCCGCTTTCTGCCGCGAAATCACCGCCCGGTCATCGACGGGTTTCAGGCCAACGCCGGCATCATCGACGACGGTTACCGTGGCATGCTGCGCTCGGTTCCCAATCTCGATTACCCGCCATTCGAACTCACCCTCGAAACGCCGCAGAAGGCGCCTCTCCACCGCCAGGTGGACGCCCTCACCGCAGCGTTGGAGACCATCCTCACCGAGTACCGCTACCTGCAGGCGGTGGCCCAGAATATCTGAGCCGCCGGGGCGCCTCGTCGCCCCGCCACCCGACGGAGCCAGGCGAGTCTGGTTTTGAGGCTCGCTTTTGGCGTTCCCGTGATGTGTAATTGCCGTTCGTAAAATTAAAACGCGTTACCCATTGAAGGACAGCCATATCCAACTTGAGCACAGTACGTTTTCACGCGCGGAAAACGACAACCTCCAGCGCATGAGTAGGGATTCAGTGTCCGAAAATCGGGGCCGGGTTACGGTGTTCACCCAACGCCCGGCACTCGCCCCTTGCCGACTTGGAGCTGGGGACCCAGTCTTGAATTGATCCCATGGCGTTCAAGAAACCCAGCCCGCTGCCCGGCTTTGGTCTCTCGCTCGGCTACACGGTTTTTTACCTGTCGCTGATCGTGCTGATTCCGCTGGGGGCGTTGTTCTGCCGGGTCGTGACCCACATGGGGTTTGCCGAGTTCTGGAAGCTCGCCACCACCGACCGCGCCATCCACTCGTATCAACTCACCTTCGGCGCCTCGCTCATCGCAGCCGCGATCAATGCGGTTTTTGGAACGCTTCTCGCGTGGGTGCTGACGCGCTATGAGTTTCCGGGGCGTCGTTTGTTGGATGCACTCGTCGACTTCCCGTTCGCTCTTCCCACCGCCGTCGCGGGCCTCACGCTGGCCGATCTGTTCTCCCGGCAGGGCTGGCTGGGCCGGTATCTCGTTCCGGCCCACATCGAGGTGGCCTATACCCCGCTCGGCGTGGTCATCGCGCTGACGTTCATCGGCATGCCCTTCATCGTTCGCACGCTTCAGCCCGTGCTCGAAAACCTGGAACGCGAGGTGGAGGAGGCATCAGCGACGCTGGGCGCCGGCCGGCTGCGCACCTTTGTTTCGGTGATCCTCCCGACGATCATGCCGGCGTTGATTACCGGATTCGCGCTGTCGTTCGCACGCGCGATCGGCGAATACGGGTCGGTGGTCTTCATTGCCGGCAACAAACCCGGCAAATCGGAAATCACCCCGTTGCTCATCTTTCTGCGTCTCGAGGAATACGACTACACCGGGGCCATGGCCATCGCCGTGGTGATGCTCCTGTTCTCATTCGTCCTGCTCATCGGCATCAACCTCATCGAACGCTGGGCGTCGCGCTTCCAAAACTAGCCAACGCCGAACTTCGATTCCCGATTTCCGAAAATGGCCTCCGCCGCAAAATCCAGATTGAACCGAACCGTGCGCTCGCAGCGGGGCACGGAGGAGTCGCCCTGGGTGCGTGCGGTGTTGATCGGCGCGGCGCTGGGCTTCGCCGGTCTGTTTCTGCTCCTCCCGCTGGCCAATGTCTTCGCCCAGGCCTTCAGCAAGGGGGCGGCCCACTATTTCAAGGCACTGGCGAATCCGGACACGCGCTCGGCGATCTCCCTCACCCTGGTGGTCGCCATCATCGCCGTGCCGCTGAATCTGGTCTTCGGCGTCGCCGCCGCCTGGCTCATCGCCAAGTTCGACTTCAAGGGCAAGGCGCTGCTGCTGACCCTTATCGACCTGCCCTTCAGTGTTTCGCCAGTAGTGTCCGGCCTCATCTACGTCGTGCTCTTCGGGCTCCAGGGATACCTCGGGGAATGGCTGCAGGATCACGACATCAAGATCATCTTCGCCGTGCCGGGAATCGTGCTAGCCACCGTCTTCGTCACCTTTCCATTTGTCGCTCGCGAACTCATCCCGCTCATGCAGGCGCAGGGCAGCGATCAGGAAGAGGCTGCGCTCACTCTCGGGGCGAGCGGCTGGCAGACCTTCTGGAAGGTCACCCTCCCCAGCGTCAAATGGGGCCTGATCTATGGCGTGATCCTGTGCAACGCACGCGCCATGGGTGAATTTGGTGCGGTTAGCGTGGTGAGCGGCCACATTACGGGGCTCACCGACACACTGTCGCTCCGGGTCGAAAAGCTCTACAACGAGGATGTGGCCGCCGCGTTCGCCACCGCCAGCGTGCTCGCACTGTTGGCGCTGATCACCCTCGGCCTGAAAACCTGGCTGGAACACCGTCAGGCCGCGGAATTGCTCCGGGCCCAGGCTGCGTCGTTGATCGACTCCGACGCCGACAACAGCCACACCATCCGCCCCGCCGGATCCACCTCCGCCGAATCCGATTCAGCCACCGCCTCCCGCGCCGCCGCATGAGCATCGAACTCCGCCAGATTTCCAAACAGTTCGGAGAGGTCCGCGCCGTCGAGGGCGTCTCCTTCACCGTCCAGGAAGGCGAACTCGTCGCCCTCCTCGGCCCCAGCGGCGGCGGCAAGACCACCGTACTGCGCATGATCGCCGGGCTGGAAACGCCAACCGGCGGCGACCTGTTCATCCGCGGACAACGGGTGAATGACGTCAGCGTGCAAGAGCGAAACATCGGCTTCGTCTTCCAGGGCTACGCGCTGTTCAAGACCATGTCGGTGCGCCAAAACATCGAGTTTGGACTGAAGATCAAGAAGTGGAAGCGGGCGGACATTGACGCGCGGGTTGCGGAACTCCTGAAGCTGTTCGGCCTCGAGGGGCTCGGCGCACGCTATCCCCACCAGCTCTCCGGCGGTCAGCGCCAGCGCGTCGCCATCGCCCGGGCTCTCGCTCCCAAGCCCAGCGTGCTCCTGCTCGATGAACCCTTCGGGGCCGTCGACGCCAAGATTCGCCAGGATTTGCGCGAATGGCTGGTGCGCCTGCATCACGAACTCAACGTCACCACCATCTTCGTCACCCACGACCAGGAGGAGGCCCTTGAGGTCAGCAATCGCATCGTGATCTTCAGCCGCGGCCGTCTCGAACAGATCGGCACGCCGCGGGAGGTTTATGAAAAGCCCGCCAACGAGTTCGTGGCCCGCTTCATTGGTGTATTGAACGTACTCGAGTTGAAGGTGCAAAACGGCCAGGCACGCCTCGCCGAACTCAGCTTCCCCAGCCACGGCGTGCCCGAGGGAAATACCCTGCGCATCGGCTTCCGCCCCTATGCGGTGCAGATCTCCGCGCAGACCGGCGAATACCGGTACCGAGCCACGCTGAAACACATCTTCTTCCTCGGCGTGCTGCTGCGACTGGAGTTGGAAACCCCGAGCGGCCTGACGATTCGAACCCGCATCATCAAGGAGGAGTTCAATCGCCTCGGCATCGCCGAGGGGGCCGAAGTCAGCTTCCAGATCCGCGAGTATCGCGTGCTTTCCCGCGAGGGGGATGCACTCTCCCACGAGGTTCCGGTGGCCCAACTCGTGTCGCTCGCCGAAGGCATCTGATCCCCTGGCAGAGGAGCCGGTCCGTCGGCGCTACACCTCTCGATCCGTCAGCGATGCACCACTCAGGGCGTCGCCTGAATCACATCGGCCTCCGTAAACACCGCCTGACGCACCACCGTCCGCCCGTCCGAGGTGAAAACGATGTGGATGCGTCCATCGCGGGTCTGGATGGCCGTGGGATAGCCATAGTCTCCCTTAGGCTCCGCGAGCAGATCGCGCCGATGCGGGAAGGTGCGTCCACCATCCGTTGAAAGCGCGACCGCCAGCGGGGTGCGGTCCGAGAAGGATCGATTGTAGACCAACAGATGGTGGCCGCTCTGGAGCCGAAGAAAATCCACCGCCGCATTTGGATTCGGGAACTCGGAGTCCCGGCCCTCGCTCCACGTTTTGCCGCCATCACGCGACTCCGTACGCACCAGCCAGCCGTCCGGTTGTCCGTCGTAGTTGCCACCACGCCGGCAAAAGGCCACCAGATGATTGCCGTCAATCACCGCGGGAGCCGGCTGGATGTTGCCGAGTCGCGAATGCACCCGGTTCGATTCCGACCACTTTCCGGTGGCAGGGTGGTAGCGCAGGAAGAAGGAGGTGCAGTCCTTGCTGACCGACTCCGGATCGTTGCCTACCTCGTGATAAACCGGCAGGAGGTAGTCGCCGTCGGGCAAAACGATGGGGCGGTTCCTAACCATGGTGCCGGCCTCGAAGGTCAATGCGAACGACTCGGACCAGGTCTTCGCGCCATCGCGGGAGATCTTCGCCGTGATGCGCGAGCTGTCCCAGATTTCCCCGTAACGGGTCACAAAGAAGAGCCACACCACGCCATCCGGCGCCTGCCAGGGAATGGCGTTTCCCAGAGCATAGAACGGATTCGAGGCAATCTTCACCGGCTTGGACCACTGCTTTGATCCCAACTTCAGTCGGGAGCCAAACACCGCCGCCGCGTTGTCCTTGTACTCCCCCTTCCCGCTGAAGAAGGCGACGAACAGGTCCCCGCTGGCCAGCTCGGTGACACTCGCCGGATGCTTGTAATCCCCGGTTGGCACCTCGGGACCGAAGAGACGCTCGAAACCGATCCCAGCCAACAGCGGAGAGGCGATCAGGAAACTGAGGATCCCAAATAACGAGCGAGATGACATGACTGGACGCTAAAGAGCCTGAATCCAATTGCCAACGGGAGTCCAACTTCCACCGCAGGGTGAAGGCAGTTAGAGGAAGTCAGGCGTCGACCCGAGCCGAGTCTTTACGGGCCGCATCAAGGCCTTCATCCTCCTGCCGCCATTCTCAAGGAGAAGTTTCGTCGCCATCGCGCAGCCTATTATGCCCCTTCCCCGCCTCCTGCGACCCCTTGCGACCTCCATTTGGATCGCCTGCCTGTTCTCCCTTGCCATAACGGCAGCCGACCTATTGCGCATTACGACCACCCCTCTCCCGGTTGTCGAGGGGGCCAATGAAATGGAGGTCGATGTGGTGGTGGAGGCCATCGACGGCTCGGGAGGACACCTCGATGCCAGTACGGCCAAATTCGGATTGCTCGCCTCCCACTGGCCCGACAATTCGGGACCCGTGATCTCGGAGATTGGCACCAACGGGGATGCCGTCGAGATCACCCATACCGGTGCCGCCCCCATCAGCCTCGCCAATTGGATGCTCGTGGTGCGGGGCGATGCCACGGCGAGTCGTGGCCGGGCGTGGACCCGGATCGAGGGACCCGCGGTCCTCGAACCAGGCAAGACGGCGATCTGGAGTTCCGCCTCCAACGCCCCGGCAGCCTTTCCAACGATTCGCAGTGGCATTCCTCTGGGCCTTGGCTCCGCGCAGGAGATTTTCCTCCTGGACCCCAGTTGGGGCGTGGTGGATCAAGTGATGATCGTGAAAGGCGAGGCCCCGGCTCCAACCGGCATTTCACCATGGCTTGGCATCGGACTCTCCCTGCCGACCAACTCCGGATTGAGCCTCCAGCGGGTGGGTTCGGTGAATCGCTTCACCGCGGGCGACTGGGCGGCGCAGCCAGCCTCCCTCGGCCAGCCCAACTCCGGGCTGTTGCTTCCCTGGCAGGGGCGGCGCACCCCGATCACCGTGACTCCCGCCCAAGCCACCCTCACCGAGGGGCGCTGGCATGGTACGGTGCGTCTTCCGTTCACGGGCTCCTCCAGGATTTCGTTTGCGGCCGACAATCTCGCCGGCGGCGTCTTCGAGGGCCCTCTCCTGATTGCCCCCGAAATCAGCCTGCCGAAACTCATACTGGGTGGAGGCCCCGTACGAACCACCGAAGCCCGCACTGGATCGATCCCGCTCACCCTGGCGTTGCCCGCGGCTCGGGATCAGCCCCTGACAGTGACCGTGAGCACCGACCTTCCAGGGGAATATGCCGTACCAGCCACGCTCGTCGTTCCGGCGGGGGTTCAATCGGTCGCACTGACCATTACCAATCTCGACGACTCCATCGCCGATGGAAACGCGGTGGGACGGCTCACCGTCTCCGCCGGCGGATACCGGAGTGATTCCATTGCGCTGGTGAATGAGGATCGGGACACCACGGGCGTCCTACGCGTCGGCATTCCGCCGGAGTTTCGAAACGCCCTCATCCCCGAGGGAACACCTCCGCGGGGCGAATCTGGATTCGTGACCCTGAGCGCGCCCGCCTCCCACGACACTGAAATCCTGCTGACTCCGCTGGGGCGCTTCGTCACCCCGATCCGCGTTGTGGTTCCGCAGGGGCGGACGGGCGCCAGTTTCCGTTTCCTGGTCGCCGACGACCAGGTGGCCAACCTGCGCAACCAGTTCGACGGCGTGGAAGCGAGAACGGGAAGCTGGCCCCCTGTTCGAGCTTCCGTGACCGTCGTCGACGACGAAAACCCCGGCTTCGAGGCCTCGGCGCCAGATTCCCTGTTCGAAGGAACCTCGGGTGTCCTGCAGATCCGCTCGCGGACGCCCCGCGGTGAAGACTGGCCGCTAGGTCTGAGTTCCCGCACCGCCGAACTCGTCCTTCCCGACTTGGTGGTACTCCCGGCAGGTGCAACCAATCTCGCCGTTCCCTTTCGAGTCCGTAACACCGACACCTATGAAGGCGATCGCTTCGAGCAAATCTCGGTGACACCTGTGGACCAACCGCTGGGCACCGTCTCGACGTCATCCATTCTGATTCTCGACGACGAGATCCAGCCCATAGGAATTTCGTCACGCCAACCGCGTGCCGCCTTCTCCGGTTCGGACAGCCCGTTTCGGGTTGTGTTGTACGGGGCTCAGTCGATTCAGCGGACAAACGCACCG
>CANGMO010000121.1 GCA_947454295.1 Verrucomicrobiota bacterium
GAAGCAGCGCGGCCTTGATCGCAGGATGCCTCGTCGTGCGGGCCGCTGATGGACCGCGTGATCCCGCGGCGGAGCGCGCCACGTTTCATTTCGCGGATTCGAATCTCGTCATTGAGTGCGTGGCGGCGGAGCCCCAGGTCTTCAGCCCGGTGGCCATGGCCTGGGACGAGCGGGGTCGCCTGTTCGTGGCAGAAATGCGCGATTATCCGGAGTCGCCCACTGGCGGTTCGATCCGAATGCTGGAAGATCGCGACGGTGATGGACGCTACGAGTCGGCGACGGTGTTTGCCGAAGGTCTCCCGTTTCCCAATTCGGTGCTTCCGTGGAATGGCGGCGTGCTGGTCACCGCCGCGCCCGATCTGTGGTTTCTGAAGGATGCCGATGGCGATGGGGTCGCGGAGGAGCGTCGCGTCCTGTTCCGAGGCTTTGGAAAGGGGAATCAACAGCTGCGGGCCAACGGGCTTTTCTGGGGACTGGACGGCTGGGTGTATGGCGGCAACGGCCGCAGCGACGGTGAAATGCAATCCACGCTGTCCGGGGCCCCGCTGCCGCAGTCGCTGCGCGGACGCGATTTCCGGTTTCGTCCGGATACGGGGGCCATTGAGACACTCGCCGGACGCTGCCAGTTCGGGAACACCCGGGATGATTGGGGCAATCGCTTCCTTTCCTGGAACACGATTCCCATCCGCCATGAAGTCATCCCGGATGCCTATCTTACCCGCACGCCGCTGGTGGCCCGCCTGGCGGTGGATCCGCTCGCGGATCTGTTGCCACCCGGGGATCGGGGCGAAGTGTATCCCCTCACGCCTCCGCCGCTGGTGTTCAACAACGAGTCGTTGAATCACTTCAACGCGCTCGCCGGACTTTCCATCTATCGCGGCAATGCTCTGGGGGCCGCTTATCGGGGCAATGCCTTCGTGGGCGAAAGCCTTCGCAATCTCGTGCATCGCCGCGTGTTGGTGCCCGACGGCCCGACCTTCCAGGCGGTGCGCGGGGAGACCGGGAAGGAATTCCTCGCCAGTGACGATCCCTGGTTCCATCCGGTGCAGTTCGCGGCCGGACCCGATGGCGCGCTGTACATCGCGGATTTCTACCGCCGATTCGTGGAGCATCCCGCGTGGGTGGCCCGCGACACACGAAACCGGGTGCGGTGGGAGGAGGGGAATCAGCATGGCCGCATCTGGCGGGTTCACCGGCGCGGGGAATCACGACGAGGTGCGTCGGGTTCGTTCAACAAATCCGTGGCGATTCCGGCACTGATCGCGGCGCTCGATACGGACAACGGGTGGCGTCGCGACACCGCCCACCGGCTTCTGGTGGAGCGTCACGATCCCGCGAGTGTCGGCGTGCTGGAGGCGATGGCCCCCCGGCTGCACCTGCCCGAAGCTCGTGTGGCGGCCTTGGGTGCGTGGGCGGCGTTGTCGGGAAGCAATCCCCGCTGGCTGTTGACGCAATTGAACGATCCCGACGCCCGCGTACGGGCCCAGGCGGCGCGCATCGCGGCGGCGCAACTCTCGCTGATTGGCGCCGAGGATCAGGCGCGTGAACCGTGGCTCCCGCTGGTGCAGGGCCTCTTCTCGCGCGGACGACGTGGAGAGTCCGATCTTTCCGTTCTCCTGCAGATCGCGCTGGCGGTGGGGTTTCTGGATGACGTCGAGGGACGCGAGACCACGCTGCAGCAGATTGCGGATCGTTCGACGAATCGCTGGGTGCGTCTCGCGGCCGCCAGTGGATCGCAGCGTCCGGTGGCGGCTGGCTGGGTGCCGCCGGCCGCGGGGCGCCTGGTGCGTCTTCCGCCTCCGGTTGCGACCGACGCGGTGTCACGCGCTGCGGTGGTGGAGTCGTATCGCGCCGCCCTCTCCCTGACCGGTGACCCGCGCCGCGGGGCGGTCCATGTCGCGTCACGGTGCCTCGGGTGCCACTATCTTCAGGGACGCGGTCAACGGGTGGGGCCAGACCTGGCCGGCGCAGCCAGTCGTTCTTCCGAAACCCTGCTCACGGACATTCTGGATCCGAGCCGACAGGTTGCGCCGGACTATTCCACCTATGAAGTGACCCCAACCCATGGCGAACCGGTCATTGCCCTGATCTCCGGGGAGACCGCTACGCGGGTCACCCTTCGGGCCGCGGGCGCCCAGGACACTTCGTTCGCGCGGTCCGAGATCCGGGAGATCCGTGCCACCGGCCGATCCCTCATGCCGGATGGACTGGAACAGGGGCTCACCCCACAGGACCTGGCCGACCTCCTTGCGTTTCTCCATGCTCCAAACGGAGAGTTATTTCAAAAATAAGAGGGCGTTATCGGAAACGAAATTGCACAAGGTGTAAGGGTTGATTCATGGCCAGCGTGGGGATTTGGGGCCATGCATCATTAGGCCTTACCGGGTGGATCCCTGGTGAATCTGCAGGGTCCATAATGGGAAGCGGGGGCCGGGGATGATTACCCGAGGGGTGACCGCATCTTTGCCATTTCGCCACAATCTAATGTGCGATCGTCACCCAAAGTTTGACAAAGCTCCCCAATTTGGGGTTGTCTGCTTCTGTTTCCTCGATTCCTGAACGGCCTCCGGCCCACCCATCTCTAGGGGGAATTCGTGCGTGTGCATGGAATTCTGAGTGGGTTTGTCGTCGCTCTGGCGCTTGGAAAGCAACAGTCACCTATGCGTAAACCCACCACTCAAAATCGGTCTCTGCAGATGGGGGCTCGGCTTGCTGCCGTGTCCTTCGCTGTCGCGGCCGCAGCGGCCCTCCACGCCGCGAACGTCACCGTCAGTGGGGTGCTCAAAGACCAGTTCTACACGGGCGCCACGCGCGCCACCGTGGCGAACGGCACTGCGACCCTCACCAGCACCTCCGCGCTGAACGCGTTCGAAGCTCCTTCGAACATCGCTGACAATTATGCTCAGTCGGTCAGCGGCTGGTTCACCCCTGCGTCCACCGGCAAGTACACCTTCCTCATCTCGGCTGACGATGATGCGGATTTGTACCTCTCCACCGACGCGACCCCGGCCAACAAGAAGCTGGTCGCTCAACAACCCTCCTGGGGCAACCCGCTGGAGTGGACGACTGCTGAAGGTGGCGGCGTCTCTTCGGGAGCCAACTTCTCCCAGAAGCGCTCGGACACCTGGTCGCCCGACAGTGGCACCACGGTTCCCTATGCCACCGGCATCCAGCTCACCGCTGGCACCAAGTACTTCATCCAGGCGATCCATCACGAAGGCGGCGGCGGCGACAATCTCGCTGTGACTGCCATCAAGGTGGGTGGCGCCGAGCCCGCCAACGGGGATCACAGCGCCCTCACCGGCAGCCTGATCTCCGCTGAATTCGCCAATCCGACCAAGCTGGCGATCAGCACGGATCCTGCGAACACCAAGGTGGCCGAGACCGCGATTGCAACGTTCACGGTTGGTCTGGACACCGACAGCGAGCTGTCTCCGACCTATCAGTGGCGTCGCAATGGTACTGACATCCCGGGTGCCACGCAGTCGAGCTATGCGTTCCAGACCGCGGCGTCCGACAACGGCGCCAAGTTCAGCGTGGTCGTCAAGACCCCCGCGCTGACCGGTCTCACGGTCCTCACCGCGACCAGCAAGGAAGCGACCCTGACGGTTGACGCTGCTGTGGAACTCACGGGCTTCCTGAAGCACGAGTTCTTCAACAATGGCACCCGCGCCTCGGTTGAAGGTTCCACGGCCGGAGCTCCGACCTACACCGAACTTCTCTCGAAGTTCGAGACGGGCGTGAACTTCGCTGACAACTATGCCAACCGCATCAGCGGCTACTTCACCCCGGCGGCCACCGGCAAGTATAACTTCATCGTCGCTGGCGACGATGACTGCGACCTGTTCCTCTCGACCGACGCCGATCCGGCCAACAAGCGCCTGATCGCGCAGCAGCCGTCCTGGGGCAACAACCTCGAGTGGACCACCTACGAGGGAAACAAGGACGACGGTTCCGCCAATCAGACCCAGAAGAACTCCTCGACCTGGTCTCCTGACGGTGGCGCCACCACTCCGTTCTCCGCCGGCATTTCGCTGGTGAAGGGCACCAAGTACTACATCGAAGGCGTCCATCACGAAGGCGGCGGCGGCGACAACTTCGCGGCCACCTTCTACCTCAGCACCGACGCGGCCCCCGAGAACAACACCGCTTCGGCTCTGACCGGCGCAGTGGTCTCGACCAAGGTCCCGAAGGGTGAGATCACCATCAGCCAGCAGCCCGCTGCGGTCAGCACCATCGAAGGCGTCACCGCGACCTTCTCGGTCAAGGCCACCGCGACTGGTGTTGTGAATCCGACCTTCCAGTGGCAGAGCGCCCCCGCGGGCGGCTCGTTTGCCAACATCACCGGTGCGACCGGCACAAGCTACACCACCCCGCTCCTGGCGCTTGCCGACAACGGAACCAAGTTCCGCGTTGTCGTCACCGCTCCGGGCACCACGGTGAACAGCTCCGAGGTCCTCCTGACTGTTGCCAAGGACACCATTCCTCCCGCCGTGGTTTCGGTGGGCGCCCTCAAGAACTCCTCCGGCACGTTTGATGTCGGTGTGATCTTCGACGAGGCGCTCGACGTCGCCACCATCGTGAACGGCAACTTCACCCTCAGCGCCGGCACGGTGACGGGCGTGAAGTACATCGAGAACAGCAGCACCTCGTTCTCCCTGCAGCGCGGCGTGATCGTGACTGCTTCCGGCCTCACCGCTGGCAGCACCTACACCATCACCACCAAGAACATCAAGGACCTCAAGGGCAACGCCTCCTCGGCGGTGACCACGTCGTTCAAGGTGCAGTCCCTCACCTGGGTTGCGCTCGGTGATCCGGCGAACCACTTGTTCCCTGACTCCTCGATCGCCGTCGGCGACAACGGCGTGAACCTCCAGGCCGGTGGCAAGGGCTTCTGGAACACCGAAGACGACGTCAACTTCGCCTATGAGCAGGTCACCGGCGACTTCGACAAGGTTGTCCAGGTTGAGCAGCAGGATGCCTCCTCCAACTGGGCGCGCGCCGGTCTGATGGTCCGTGAGACCCTCAATGCCGACAGCCGCTACCAGGCGGTCCACGCGGATCCGTATCCGCTGAAGTACGACGGCACTGCCTCCAACCAGCAGTATGAGACCAACCGCCGTCTCGGCACCGGTGGCGCGACCACCTCCAGCAATGGCGGTGGCACTCCGGTGTACCCCAATGTGTTCGTTCGCCTCCGCCGCGTCGGAAGCGTGATCCACATGTACCGCAGCAGCGATGCCGTCACCTGGACTGAACTCGGGTTCACCGACTTCGCCGCTGATGGCAACGGCGACGCCACGGCGCTGCCTGCCACCATGTACGTGGGCCTCGTGTACGGCCCTGAACTGGGCAACATCGGCTCCGACGGTGACCCCGCCCGCCGGTTGTTCACCGCGCGTTTCCGCGGCTATAGCAACTACGCCCCCAACAAGGCTCCGGGAACCCAGACCTACTCCATCGGTGTGAACTTCGGTGACGACGACAACGGCCGCGGCGGCTCCATCGGTTGGACCGAAGTTGCCGGTGTGGACGCCGTCGCCCAGGCTCACTGGAATTCGCTGGCCGGAAACAACTCCGACAACAGCGGTCCGGTCACCGTCAAGGCTGACGCCAAGGGCGCCGTCACCGCCACCTCGACCACGGTTGCGTGGAGCGGTTCTGGCAACACCTGGGCCTCCACGGGCCGCGGTGAAGAGAACAACACCTTCATCGGCTCCGATCGCGTGCTGATGACCGGCTACCTCGACACCGGCAACGCCACCACCACCCAGGTCACTGTCAGCGGACTGCCCACGCAGCTCACTGGTAGCAAGTATGACCTCGTGGTGTACACCCTCGGTGGTGTCGCCGGCCGCGGCGGCGCCTTCCGTGTCACCGATCTCGGTGGCAAGGTGCTGAGCGACTATGTGATCGCCATCGGACCCGCGAACCTGGGCAAGTTCCAGGAAGTCGTGAACAAGACCGCCGGAACTGCCACGGAAGGTAACTACATCGTGTTCCGTGGTCTGTCCTCCAAGGACGTGATCATCGAAGCGACCACCGAGAATGGTTTCGGCCAGAGCGGCACGCCTCGCGCGCCGATCGACGCCATCCAGTTCGTGTCGCCGACCGGTCTCCTCGACGCGGTGGCTGTGACCCCGACGATCTCGATCGATGCCACCGGCAAGATCACGTTCGCTGGCAAGCTGCAGTCCGCTTCCAACCCGGCTGGTCCTTGGACCGACGTCGCTGGTGCCACCAGCCCGACGACGGCTGACAAGACCAGCAGCGCGAAGTTCTATCGCGCCTCGAACTAATCGAGCGCCGTAACAGGGAGGCCGGGCACTTAGCCCGGCCTCCTTTTTGTTTTAAGAGGTCTTCTCGGGCACAGTGGTGGGCAGATGAAGAGCTCGTCCGACGCGGTATGGATGCGGCTTTCCGAGTTGAACCCGCCGGTCACCTCGCGTGACCCTTTTCCGACCCGCCCACCATGATCCAACCGTTCCAACCACTGCCCTCAAGTTCGCCTGAAACGGGCACGCTTGGATGGTGGCTGGTCATTGGCTGTCTGGCGCTGGCTGTCTTGAGACCGGGGCAAATCCGAGCGGACGACGCACCGGTAAAAAGCCACTCCCTCCGCGCGGCCAGCGGTTCACGAACCGGATTCACCCTGGTGTCCGCGGAGTTGAGTGGAATTCGGTTCACCAACCGGCTATCCCGCGAGTTCGCCGCCCAGAATCAAATCCGGATGAATGGTTCCGGAGTCGCCGCCGGCGACGTGGA
>CANGMO010000122.1 GCA_947454295.1 Verrucomicrobiota bacterium
CCCCAGGGTCAGCGTGGTGGTGCCGGCGTTGCGAATGGTGAAGGTGTTGGTGGCAGTGGTGCCGGCATTGATGGAACCGAAGGAATTGGTCGAAGCGCCGGCGGTGAGCGTGGTTCCCACCGGCTGTTGCAGCGCGAGCTCGGCCTCGCTGGTGTAGAATTCCAATTCATCAATGCCCGCGCCCGATGGCGTGAGCAGGCGAAACGCAGTCGCACTGACCGCATCGAAGCCAAAGAGGTGCCTGCGGGCCGGGGTTGCAAAATTCGGGCCGCCGGCTCCGAGATAGTCGATCTTGCCGAGGGTGGTCCAAATGGAATCAGGCGCCGACGAATCCGGATTCTCCGACGTGGTGTACTGCAGGATGTAAATTCCGTTGGCGTGATCGCTGAAGGTCCCGGTGTTGTCCCGACCGAAGGCCACCCGATCCACGGTCACCGGAGTGGGCGACAGCACGATGCCAATAAAGCTGTTGGTCGTTGCGCCAATCCAGCTGGAGGCGTTGCCGAAGACTCCATTGTTGACCAGCACCCCGGAGTAAACACCCCCGGGCAGATCGTCCTTGGCAAAGACGGTCTTGCCTGAGGACCGATTGCGACGCGCGATCGTCCCGCCCTCCTGCAGCAGCGTCAGTCCGCCCCCGTTCAGCACCACCCCCTGGGCCGGGCTGTACACCTCGAACTCGTCCACCGCGATGTACTCGCCATCGGTGTGAACCTTCACCCGGAACCCGGTGGCCGAGACCTGCGGAAAGGAAATCAGGTGGCGTAGCTCCGGATGGGCAAAGAACGGCCCGCCGGCGAACTGGTAGTCGAGGGTACCAATCGTGGTCCAGCTGCCGTCGGGCGTGGACGCGTTGGGATACGGAACCGTGGTGGACTGCAGCGTGTAGGTGCCGATGGCGCGATCCTTCTGGGCGCCAGTGTTGTCGCGACTGAAAGCAATCCGATCGATGAGAATCGGCGTCGGTCCGAAGCTCACCCCGAAACTCGAATCCGGAGATCCCGCCAGCCAGCTTTTGTCATCCCCGTACTCCCGATCCACCAACCCCTCGATCGAATGCGCTCCCAGCGGAAACACATTCAAGGCCACCGGCGTTCCCGCGGGACCCAGGTTGTTCGCGGCGAACGAGCCGCCCTCCTCGATGATCGACACGCCGCTCCCCGTGATGACCACGCCGGTGAACGGGCTGTAGATCTCCAGCTCGTCGATGCACACCGCGGCACCGGCAGAAAGTGTCCGAATTCGAAGCCCCGTGGCCGTCACCGGATCGAACGCGAACAGATGCCGCAAGGCTGGCGCGGCAAAGTACGGGCCACCGGCGGCCTGGTAGTCGAGGGTGCCGATGGTGGTCCAGCTGCTGTCCGGCGTGGACGCGTCGGGATTGGCCACCGTGGTGAACTGAATCGTGTACGTCCCGAGCGCCCGGTCGGCAAAGGCTCCCGTGTTGTCCCGGCCGAAGGCGATGCGATCCAGCGCGACCGGGGTGCTGCCAAAGCTGATTCCCACAAACGAATCCGCCGTCCCCCCGAGCCAGCTTTCGCCATTTCCGTAGGCGCGATTGTTGACGTTCGCGATCGAGTGCGGCGGCAGGCCATAGACGTCTTGAGCGAACGCCGTTCCACTCGGGGCAATGTTTCCGGAACCGGTCGTTCCTCCCTCCGCTACCAGACGCAGGCCACCGCCGGCGATCGCGATCCCGGTGGCTGGACTGTAGATCTCCAGCTCATCGATGCAGACGGCGCTGCCTGCGGAGGCCGTCTTGAGGCGCAGACCGGTGGCGGTGACCTGATTGAAGGTGAATGCATGCCGCAGCGCTGGTGAGGAGAACAGGGCTCCACCAGCAGACTGGTAATCCAGCGTCCCGATCGTGGTCCAGCTGCTGTCCGGCGTGGACGCATCGGGATTGGCGACGGTGGTGAATTGCAGCGTGTAGGTTCCCAGGTTCCGATCCGCGAAGGCCTCGGTGTTGTCGCGACCGAAGGCGATTTTGTGAATCGCCACCGCGGTGGATCCGAAGCTGATTCCCACAAACGAATTCGCCGAGCCGCCGAGCCAGCTCTGCGCGTTGCCATACGCTCCATTGTTGACGTTTGGAATGGAGTGTGGCGGCGCCCCGAATTCGTCCTGGGCGAAGGCGGATCCGCCGGTGGCAATGTTGCCGGTGGCGAACGTCCCCCCCTCCTCGACCAGCGCGAGCCCGCCGCCGGAAAGGACCACATCGGCATTGGCCAGACACGAAGCGAGGGCCCACGAGCACACCAAGGCAGACAGGAATTTCATCGGGGAGATCTGAGAAGCAGCGGAGACCGACAGACTCCGGCATTCCCGTCCACCCGTACGACCGCTCACGGCGGGTACGACAGGGGAACCTCCGTCACTCCGGGTTGAGGAGTGGGGAATGGAAATGGCCGATTGCATCGGCACAGTCGTACTACGCCGAAGGTTGAGTCCGGTATCGGATGAAGATACGACAGCGCGAAGTCCGAGTGGCCACCTGCGTAGCCGCCGACGTCAGGAGGCGGATCCCCCTCAAGGCGTGGACGTCGCCACACCTTCATCGGCGCCACCGAACGTGTGAGTGCGACTGCGACGTGGTAGAAAATAGCCCCCGGGCTTCAGGCCGTGGGATTTCGCGCGTGCGTAGTGTGGAGTCCCGGAGGACGGCAGACGATCGTTTCTGTCGTCCCTTCGGGACTCGTGGCGTTTCCAGAACCTGATCCCCGGCCTGAAGGCACGGGGCTATTCTCAACAGGCGAGGGCCCAATGAGGCGTTGGCCCGACTTCCACAATTTGCCCCTCCACCGCTTCAACCCTTCAGCTCTTCAACCCTTCAACCTCTCCGTTTCACCCCCGCCCCAAATACTTCACCACTGCCTCGGTGCGATTGTTGACCCGGAGCTTTTCGTAGATGCGCTGCAAATGCGTGCGCACCGTCGAGATGCCGATGCCAAGCCGATCGGCGATCTCCTTGTACTGGCTGCCCTCGGCGAGGGCTTCCACGATTTCACGCTCACGTGGCGAGAGACTTGCCGCTTCATCTGTTCGCGGCTTCGCGGGCTGGGAAAACGACTCCACCACCTTGCGTGCAATCAGGCTGGTCATCGGGGCGCCGCCCGCGTGGAGATCCCGAATGGCATTGAGCAGGTCCTCTGGAACCGAGCGTTTGAGCAGATATCCGGTGGCGCCCGCCTGCAGCGACCGGAAGATCAAGTCCACATCCTCGTAGACCGTGAGCATAAGAAACTGAGTCGCCGGCAGGCGCCCCTTCAATTCCCGCACACAGTCGATGCCGGACTTGCCCGGCAGATTGATGTCCATCAACACCACTGCCGGCGCCGATTCCGGCATTTGCGCGAGGGCCTGCTCGGCATTGGCAAACGCAGCAACACAACGAACCCCCTGGGCACGCTCGAGCCGGGTGATGAAACTCGCCCGAAGCCGGTCGTCGTCTTCCACGACGGCCACCCGGATCTCGTTTTCTGACTGACTGGAATTGATCAAACAGACTGAGGAGACCGCATCGCGGGGAACTGCGGTATCGGATGAATGGTGGACACGGGTGGATGACGAAGTTGCGGACTACGGAACCGAAAGCGGAAGCCTGAACTGCACGCAGATGCCGCCGGCGGGAACATTCTGGATCTTGCAGGTCCCTCCGATTCCCACCAGGCGCTGACGCATGTTGCCAAGGCCTTCGCTGGTTGAGTTGACCTTGTCGGGCTCGAATCCGCGGCCGTTGTCCTCCACCTCAATTTCGAGGATGGCCTCCTTCACCCGAATGCGGAGAAACACCTCGGTTGCGCCCGAGTGCTTGATGACATTGGCGATCGCCTCCTTGTACGCCAGGAACAGCTGGTGCCGCCGCTCGGCGATGATGGGCACCACCGCGACTCCGGAATCCACCCGGTAGTGCAGGCGCAATCCCCGGGGGGTGAGTGTGGCCTCGGCGTGGTGGGTCAGATAGTCCACGAGCCCCACGGTGGTGTCGTGCCGCGGGTTCACAGTCCAGACCAGTTCATCCAGTTTTCCCACGATTTCCCGCGAGAGATCGGCGATCTGCCCGAAACGCGGGTTGGCCGACCCCGGTGCCGCGTCCGGACCGAGATCCTCTTCGATGGGGGATCCAAGCAGCGTCAGCTGCGTCAACGCGGAACCCACGTCATCATGGATGTCCCGCGCAATGCGGGCGCGCTCAAGATCGACGGCGCGCTGACGCTCCAGCTCGGCGAGGCGCCGACGCACCTTGCGCTGCGAGACGAACGAGGCACCCCACACCGCAAAGCCAAGCGTCGCCGCGGCGGAACCGGAGCGAAACCACAGCGTCTCCCAAAAAAACGGCAGCACCGTGAACGAAAGCGTGGCTCCGGCCTCATTCCACAAACCGTCGTTGTTGCAGGCCACCACGCGGAAGCGGTGCTCTCCGGGCCCGAGGCCGTTGAAGGCGGCGAAGCGCTCCTTCCCTGCTTCCGTCCACTGTTCCTGCTGATCCTCCAAGCGGTAGCGAAACCGAACCTTCCCCGGCGCGGTAAAACTCAACGCCGTGTAGTGAATCTCCAACCGGCGGGTTCCTGGCGGAATGACGCGATGCGGAGTGGCCGCCACGACTTTGCCATCGGCTTGGATCTGCTCAATGACCAGAGGCGGGAGATTCGTGTTCACGGGCAGTGCCGCGGGGTTCACCGAAACGAGCCCCCGCATGGACGCGAACCAGAGTTGCCCGTCGGGCGTTTGCGCAATCTTGGGTTGCGATTGGGCGGTTCCCTGAATGGTTTGCAGGCCGTCCTCCCGGTCGAACCTATCCGGCGCCACCGCGGAACGCTGGCCGGCAAAGAACCCCTCCAGGTCGCGTCGAGGCAAACGAAAGATGCCACCCACCGAAGTAAACCAGAAGCTTCCGAGCCCATCTTCCGCGATCCCCAGGATCGATTTGTCGGGAAGGCCGTTGGCTACGGTCAGGTTGGAAAAACGGCCGTCCTTGTACCGTGACAGTCCCCCGCCCCCGGTGCCGATCCAAAGGACGTTGTCCCGGTCCAAATACAACGACTGGACCTCGCGATTGGCCAGCCCGTGTTCGACGTTGAACTCGCGGAACTGCCCGCCCTGATACCGCCACAATCCGTAACTCAGCGTCCCGATCCAGAGGGTCCCGTCGCGCTCTGTGGCGAGCGACCCGACAATTCGAAAGTTCGGCCAGTTGGTGATCTGGATGCCCTTTCCATCCTTCGCATGGACCAGCGCATAGCCACCCGCCCACACGCCCCCGGCACCATCCCCGCATACCGCAGTCAACCGGTCCGGGGGATAGACGGACTCCGGGGCTCCGGCACTTTTTCGATACAGGCCGCTGGTGAGATCACCCACCCACAGGCGCTCACGGGGATCGACGTAGACCGACCAGGGAAACGAATCGAATCCGGGAACCGCCGAAAAGCGGCCGCCCTGCATGCGATACATACCACTGCTGTGGGTGGCGATCCAAAGCCCGCCACCCTGGGTCGCGGGCGCCGGGGTTACCGCATAAACAATTTCCGTTCCCAACCCCTCCGCGGCGCCGTAGGTCTTGAATCGACGCGGGGTCAGCACACTCAGACCACCACCATCGGTGGCCACCCAGAAGTTGCCCTCCCGATCAAAGAAGAAGGAACGAATCCGGGACGACCCCAGTCCATCCTGCTTGGTGAACATCCGCTTGGTTCCGTCCGGGGCGATCCTCAGGAGTCCGAGTTCGCGAAACCCAATCCAGAGATTCCCGAAGGCATCCTCGACCACCCCCATGAGCTCCGTGTCCGGCAGCGCGGGAAGCCGTCTCGGGGCAGAAAGCGTTCCGTCGGGCTGCAGCTGGCGTATCAGCCATGCAGGAGTGCCATCGCTCATCAGCAGAGCACCACCCCGAACCCGCGGAACAAGCAGGGCATTCTTGAACTCATTTGTTCCCTGCGGATCGGCGGCCGGCGTCAGTCGGCCATCGCGAATCACGCCGCAGCGGATAAACCCCGTCTTGGGATCCGTCATTGATCCCCAATCCGGCCCCGAACCGGACCAGTCGCAGCGCTGCATGCCCTGCGGCAGGGCCACGGTAGGGAGCGAATTGGTCAATCCATCCGGCCATCGGAAGGAAATGTTGGCGAAGGTGTGAACCCAGACATTTCCGGCCGAGTCATGGGAAATGCCCGCATAATCGTAGGGAAGCGTGATGCTGCGGAAGACTCCGTTTTCCCGAAGCGAAAGCGCGTGATGCTCGTTGCCCACCCAAAGCCGGCCTTCACCGTCGGCCTGAATCGACTGGATCATTCGTGATTTCAGTGCCGGCGTGTCGTCCCGGTCGAAGCTGGTGAAGCGCACGCCATCAAACCGCGCCAGGCCGGCGACCGTGGCGCACCAGATGTAGCCATCGGAATCCTGCGTGATGCCAAAGACGGCATTGTTTCTGAGGCCATCGTCCGCCGTGTACGTGCGGATCATGTAGTCCGACGGTGGGATCGGCGTCGCGGCCACCGCCCCGACCAGCAGCGCCAGCCAGGCAATGAAACAAAGGGATCGTTGGGCGACCACGTGGAGCACGCTCGAAACACTCCACAGGCGCCCCCTCCACCGCAAGCCCCCCAAAGATCCGATCTCCAAACCCCCATCTCCGAGCTGCTAATCTCGGTCTGCGATCGGGTAGATCTTTCAACCCATGCCCCGATCCGGTTTGATGTTCCCGATACGGATGAAAACCAACGAACTGAAGCGGGCCCTCAAAGCGGCCGTCACCGCCGCGGAAGC
>CANGMO010000123.1 GCA_947454295.1 Verrucomicrobiota bacterium
ACATTGATCATTCCAGTGAAGGCGCCCTATGCCGCGGACCTCGCGGTGTCGGCGTCGGCCATTCAGGCGGCGATCCGGCCTGGAGGCTTGGTTTCCGGGACGATTCGCGTGACCAATCGCGGCTCGGGTGCGGCGTCGCAGGTGCGACTCACCAACCGCCTGCCCGCGGGCTGGGTGATCGCGGGGCTGAACGCGTCGCTGGGTACGACAACCCTGGCTGGGGATTCGTTGGTCTGGGATTTGGGCGGCCTCGATCCCGCAGCGTCCGCCTCGCTGACACTGTCGGCGCGGCCAACCACCCTGGGCTCCGGGGTATTGACTGCCTCGGTCGGCACCTCCTCGACCGATCTCGATGTCTCCAACAATCGCATCGAGTATGCCTTCGCGCTCTCCCTGCTTCCGGAGGTTAACCTGGGGGCCGACGTGGCGGTCACGGCGCCGACTAGCGGCGTGTTGACCGTGCCTGTTCCCGTGCGTCTCAGTGATCCGGCGGCCGGCGCGGTGGTGGTCTCCTATGCGACCGTGGACGGCACGGCGATCGCCGGCCGCGACTTCAAGGCGCTTCAGGGAACCCTGACCATTCCGGCCGGTGAGGTTCAGGGCAGCCTTCCTCTGGAAATCCTCGGCGGACGCGTCGTCGTGGATGACCTCGCGTTCCAGGTCCGCCTCACCGATGTCACCGGAGCCGCTTTCGGTCGTACCAATCTGGCGGTCGTGGTGTCGCACGTTGTGGTGGCCGATCTCGCGGCCACGGTCGATACGACTTCTTCCCAGGGGTACGTGAATGAAGGGCTGCCGCTCCGGTTTACCCTTGGAAACCTGGGCCCGGCGGTTGCCACCGCGCCGCGCGGAACGCTCGTGATTCCCGCCGGCTGGACGATCCGCAAGTCCACGGCTTCCGACGGATCGGTTCAGACCGCCGACGGCCAACTCGTGTGGTCGCCGGGTGCATTGGCTGCGGGGGCGCGAAGCACGTTGGAATTGGAGGTTGCAGCCGCCGCACCCGGGAGCGGTCGGTTTGCCCTCACGGTTTCCGGACCGGAGCCGGATCTGCAGTCGGACAACAACGCGGCCTCCGTCGACCTGCGTGCCGATGCGATTCCGGAGGTGCGGATTGGATCGGATTTGAGTGTTCCGGTGCCGCTGTCAGTGGCGCGTGTGGCGTCGGTGCAGGTGTCCCTCTCCGCCGCCTCGTTCCGGCCGGTTTCCATCGACTTCACCACGGCGGATGGCACGGCGGCCAGCGGGCGGGACTATCAGGTCAGTTCCGGGACGCTGAACTTCCCGGCCGGCACCACGGTGCAGACGGTACCGATCAACGTGCTGCCCAATCCGAACGCCGGAACCAACACGACCTTTTCGGTGCGTCTCTCGAATCCGGTGGGGGCCCAGTTGGGGCGCGACTCGGTCGTCATCACGCTGCTCGGGGAGCCCGCGCAGGTGTCGGTGCAGCGATTTGATCCCAAGGCGGGGGAATTCGCGGTACGCATCCACGCGGTTCCCGGGCGGGTGTACGAGTTGCAAAAGGCGACCTCGCTCGATGCCAACGAGTGGGACTTCGTTTCGGACGCCAGCATCTCGACCGGCGAGGCGGATGTGGAACTCTCCGATCCCTTCGCGGGCGAAGCGCCGTTCGCCTTCTACCGAGTCGTGGTTACTTCACGCTGAACGGGGAAGTGGGTTAACGACTGCGCAGCGGATGGACCCCGACCCGGCCGTTGAGGGATTGAAGCGCTGAAGAGTTGAAGGGGATTTCAGCTACGGCGGCGCAGCAACGCCGCCCCACCTTCATGGGGTGAGGGAGAGCTGCCGCTCTCTCCTCATCACAAGACGACCAGGCGTCAGCGCCGTCGTCGCCAGCGGGGACGAGCTGCCGGACTCCAAAGAGCTGCATGGACCTTTGGGTGCGCAGTCTCCGCCGGGTTCACGGCTTTAGGTAGGTCGCGAGCCAGTCGAAGATGGTCTTGTGCCAGAGTTCGCTGTTCTGCGGCTTCAACACCCAGTGCCCCTCGTCAGGGAAGTAGAGCATCTTGGAAGGGACCCCCTTGCGCTGCAGGGTGGTGAAGAGGCTGAGCCCCTGGTTGATCGGCACGCGGTAATCGAGCTCGTTGTGGATGATCAGATTCGGCGTCTTGAAGCGCGCGGCAAACTGGTGAGGTGACCATTTGCCGAATTCCGGATTCTCCCAGGGAATCCCGTGTTCCCACTCGTCGAACCAAACCTCCTCGGTGGAGCCGTACATCGAGTGGAACTCGTACACCCCGCAGTGGGTGATCAGCGTCTTGAAACGGTCCGTGTGGCCCTGGAACCAGTTCATCATATAGCCACCGTAGGACGCACCGGCCGCGGCCATGCGGGAGCGATCCACATCAGGACGCTTCTCGAGCAGGTCCATGCAGGCCATGAGATCCGCGAACACCCTGCCGCCCCAGTCGTGGGAAATCTCGTCGGTGAACTTCTGTCCGAATCCCGTCGACCCGCGCGGATTGGGCATGGCGATCAGATAGCCCTGGGCGGCCCACAACTGGGCGTTCCACCGATACGACCAGGAATCCATGAAGGCGCTCTGCGGTCCACCATGGACCCAGAAGACGAGCGGGTACTTTTGGCCGGCCTGATATCCGGGCGGCTTGATCAACCACATCTGGACCGGAGTCCCGCCGGCGCCGCGCACGGTGAAGGATTCGGGTTCGGTCGTGATGACGCCGGCCTTCCAGTTGTTGTTGAAGCTGGTGAGGGCCGCGATGGAGTTGTTGTTTCCGAGGGTCGTCTGGAAGACCTCGCCCGGTTCGGTTAGTCGGCTGCGCGTGAACACCACGCGGTTTCCCGGCCCGACAGCCGCCTCGGCGGACGCGCCGCCGCGGGTTAACGGACGCGGTGTGCCGCCCTCGACGGGCAGGGCCCACAGGACCTTCGTGGCCTGGGATTCGGCGGTGAGAACCAGGGTCTTGGAATCGCTGGACCAGGTCAGGTCCTCGACCGAGGCATCCCATCCGGCAGTCAGACTGCGGGTCTTGCCGGTGGTCCGCTCGAGGAGCATCAGCTGCCAGCGATCGGCCTCGAAGCCCGGTCGTGACTGCGCGCGGTAGGCCAGCCAGCGGCCGTCGGGAGAATAGTGGGCGCAGCCGTCCGCAGCGGGATTGGTGGTGATCTGGTGGCGCCGCCCGGTCTTCACGTCCACCGCCCACAAATCGTGATTGGTGTTCCAGGCCTCGGTGCGCGTGAGTTCAGGCGTGGCGGTGTAGGTGATCTCGCTGCCATCCGGGGAGAAGGCGAATTCATCGCCGGCTTCGAAGGTGGTGGAGGTGGGAACGGCATCCCGGTTTCCCGGCGTCAGGTCCCGCGGTTCGCCGGCGGCCTTGCCGTCGTGAACGGGCACCACGAACAGATGCTGACGTCGATCCTCGACCCAGGAATCCCAATGCCGGAACAAGAGCTGATTGAGGACGCGCGCCTTGACCGGGCTTTTCTCCTTCGCGTCGAGCGCGGTCTTGTTGGCGGCGTTGGACTCGGCAAAGGGACGGTCGGAGAACTCGGGGAATACCGCCGATACAAACGCGATCGAGCTGCCGTCGGGCGACCACACCGGGCGGGTGGCCTCCGTGGCGAGCGTCGTGATTTTCCGCGCCTCGCCGCCATCCACGGGAATCACCCATACCTGAAAGTCGCCGTCGCGATTTGATTCGAAGGCGATCCATTTGCCGTCCGGGGACCAGCTGGGATGGCGGTCGTGCTTGGGCGAGGCGGTCAGTGCCCGCGGGGCGCCGCCTGCCGTCGGAATGAGCCAGAGGTCGGCGTTGCCGCGATTGGCCGCCTTGTCGACATCGGTGACCACGCAGGCCACCCAGCGGCCGTCGGGGGAGGGCACCGGTGACGCCACGCGATGCACGGAAATCAAGTCATCGAAGCGCAGCGGGTGCGGTGTGGATTCCGCCGCGTGGGCGGCGATGCCAGACATCGTGACCAGCGCGGCCACGTGGGGAACTGCTGCGAAGGCGCGGAACGCGTTCATGGGCGAAGGATGGCGCGGTCACTCTGGCGCAGGCCAATGAATTCGGGCCTCCCGGGTGACCGGGCCTGACTCTTGACATGGCCGTTCCCAGCAGGCGCCATGGGCTCTTCGAGGGCAGTTCTCCCGGCATCAGACGCCAGCCGGCACCTTCCTTATGGAGTTTTCCACGTCATTTCCGAATCGCATGAGTTTGATCCGACGCCTCCTCTGGCTGCTGCTTTTGCCCTGGTCGTTCCTGGTTGGCGCCGCCCCGTTTCAGCTGGCCCAAACCCAGATCTCTCTGCCACTCGTGGCGGAGTACACCCCGTTGCCGCTGCGAATCGCGGTGGCTTCGACAAGTCCGGCATTCAAGCTCTCCGAGCTAACCGTGGAATCGGATCTGCCGTGGGTGGTGCCGAGTGTCGACACAGCTTCGGGTAGCGTCGTGTTGCAGTTCTCCGCAAAGGCCCTGGTTTCCCAACCATCCACCGCCACGGTGACCGCGGTTCAGGGCGGGGTTACGAACCGGATTTATGTCAGCGGGGACTGGTCCCGCCTCAATGCGGTCAAGGTGGTCCGGGATCCGATCCGCAGTCGGGTCTACGCGATTCACCGGAATGGGCTGAACCCAGGCTCTCTGGTTACGTTCGACACGGCTACCGGAATGCCTGGCTCCTCGGTTCCACTGGGGCGAAAGCCCACCGACTTGGTGGTGTCACCCGATGGTTTGGAGTTGCTGGTCATGGAGGCTGCGGACAAACAAATCCGGGTGCTTGCCGCGGAAACGCTGGGGCAGCGCGAGTTGGTTCGCCTACCGGAGTTTGACGATTTGAGCGTGGATACCACCTCGTCCCATCTGGCGCTGGGGCGGAACGGAATCCTTTATTACACCGACGGCGCCTGGTGGCCGGTACTGCGCGTACTGGACCGTGCCGGGCGGCGGGTGCTGCAGCGGGTGACACTCGATTCGATTGGCGTCGGGAGCTTTGCTCTGACGGGGGATGGGGTAAACTTGGTGGCTTGGACCCAATACGGATGGGGGCAGGGCTCGGATTCCTCCTCACTTGCGCGCTATACGGTGCAACCGGGAGGAATGCTCACCTTCGCGGAGCGAACCGCAACCAGCCTCCCGGGTCTCGTGCAGAGGGAACCCCTCGATGCCCCGGTGCTCATTTCCAGCGATGACTCACTGTGCTTCGTCAAGCGGGCGGTAGTGCGGCCACAATCGGTTGGAGGTGTCGTCAATGCCCTGCCATCGGAGGTGTATGCGATCTCTCCCGGAGGCGAGGTGGCGATCACCTCCACCTCGATATTCCAGACCAGGACTGGCGCTCTTCTGGCTGACCTCCCCGTTGCTTCGACGGTGCAATGCGTCACTGCGGACTACTCGCACCTGATCTTCTTTGATGCGCTGCACAGCGAGTTGAAATCCCTCGATCTGCTCGCCGCGGTTGGTTCAGGGAGTTTCAATCTCGAGTTTTCCCCTGCGGACAGGTCGGCCGCACTTTCACCCCGTCAGTTGAGCTGGCCGCCGGTCGCGGGCGCACAGGGGTTTCAGGTTTATCTTGGCACCAGCAGTTCCGCGGTGGCGGCCGCGGATATCCATTCGCCGCTGTTTATGGGGCAGGTGACCGGCCTCCAGATTCCCGTCCCCATCGCGCTTCAACCAGGCAGCACCTACTTCTGGCGACGCGATGTGGTCACCGCCGCGGGCATTGTTCCGGGACCGGTCCTGTCCTTTTCGGTATCCGAAATCACCCCGAGCGTCGACCGCTTGGAGCTTTCGACGGTTCGGGGATTCTCCGGTCAGACCGGTTCCATTCAGCTGCAATCGGAGACACCCGGCTCGGACTGGCGGGCGGAAGCCAGCGTTCCCTGGGTGTCCTTTTCGGTCGGCTCGGGAGTGACGCCCGCCACGCTGGTGATTCGTGCTGACGCTTCCAGGCTGCCGACCGGCTACACGAACGCGACGGTGTCGATTCGAAGTGGGGGCAGGCTCCTGTTCAATTTGCCGCTCAGCCTCAAGGTGGACCCGCTGAATTTGACCGTGCTCAGGAGCGATGCCGGATCCAAATACGCCTACGCCATCAGCGAGGACACAACCCTAGCCCTGCCCACGGCCTATCTGCTCGAGATCAACACCGAAACCGAATCCATCGAACGGATGCTGCCGGTCGGTTCCTCTGCGACGGATCTCGCCATTCAGAACCGGGATGGACTCCTCTACGTGACCAACTGGAAGCAGGGCAAGCTGCTCGCTGTTCGGACCGACAGCTTTGCCACGGAGTCGACTCTATCCATTCCCAAGCCTGGCGGAAACGGGGTTCCCGCGGATGTGTATCAGGTGGCCGCTGGTGCTTCGGGAAGGCTGATCGCCGAGTCCAAGGATCTGTGGAACAACCTTTCCCTGATCAATCTGGCGAACGGATCAGCACTGGCGTCCGCCCAGGCTCGCGCGGGGGGCGGTGCGTTTGATCCCGAGGGGCGATATTACTTCCATGGCGATGTCGACGTTTCGGATGCGGCACTCCACAAAGTTGATGTCCGCGTGAATCAGTTGATTGAGGTGACGAAGATCCGTCCGACGGTTGCAAACGCCTATGGCTCCCGGGTGGTGCTGGTGTCGGAGGATGGTAGACGGGTGTTTTGGGACGGGGCGGTGCTGAGCCCGAATCTGGAAGAGGAGTGGGCAATCGGGGACCTCGTCTTTTCGTGCACGCCTGACGGTCGCTATGCGTTTGGTCAGAATCGGATCCATGACGTCGTTCA
>CANGMO010000124.1 GCA_947454295.1 Verrucomicrobiota bacterium
CCCCAGCGCGGCAAGGATCGTCGCGTGCAGATCCTTCATCTGGACGGGCGACTCGGTGGCGAGAAGCCCGAGGGAATCGGTGGACCCGATGCGCTGACCCGGCCGAACCCCACCACCCGCCATCCAGAGGGTGAATCCGGCGGCGTTGTGCTGGCGTCCGCGGTCGCCCTGCATCATGGGCGTGCGCCCAAACTCGCTGGCCCACACCACCAATGTCTCATCGAGCAGGCCCCGTTGACGAAGATCCGTCAGCAGCCCCGCCAACGCGGTATCGGTCCAGCGGGCGCGCGGCACATGATTGGCCTGCAGGCCGGCATGCGCATCCCAGCCGTCCTTGTCGGGCATGTCGTACAATTGGACAAAGCGCACGCCGCGCTCCACCAACCGGCGGGCCAGAAGGCATTTCCTTCCAAAACTCCGGGCCCGCGCATCGGCGTGTTCCAATCCGTACAGGTTTCGCACCGACGCCGGCTCAGACTCCAGACGCCCCACTTCCAGCGCGGACGACTGCATGCGATAGGCGAGTTCATAGCTCGCGATCCGTGCATCGAGTTCGGTGAACCCGGGTCGCGCCTCGCGATGCGCCAGATTCATTTCCCGGATGAAATCGAGAGAATCCCGCTGGCTCGCGGCGAAATCGGGAGGCGGCAGCAGATCCAGCACGGGCGTGCCCGTGTCACGGAAACGCGTGGGCTGGAAGGCGGCGGGCAGGTAGCCATTGGAGTAGTTGGCCGCCCCCCCCAGTGGACCGGCATCAAACAGCATCACGTAGCCCGGCAGATCGCGATTCGCCGAACCCAGGCCGTAAGTCACCCACGATCCCAGACTCGCCTTCCCCGGACGGATGTCGCCGGTGTGCAACTGGTAGCTGGCGGGCGCGTGGTTGTTGGAATCCGCCTGCATCGAATGGATGAAGCAGAGTTCATCGACCGAGCGCGCAACCTGCGGCATGAGGTCGCTGACCCACATGCCGCTCTGCCCATGACGCGACCAGCCAAACGGGCTGGCCAAGAGCTCGTCCTTGCAGCCGTGGAACACGTTGGCGAATCGCGTGGCCTCCACCGCCTTTCGGATGGATGTCGGCACGGGCTTGCCATCGAGGCGCTGCAACTCGGGCTTATAGTCGAAGGTGTCCACCTGCGACGGGCCACCCACCATGAAGAGGAAGATCACCGACTTCGCCCGCGGCTTCAGAACCGGGGTGCGCGGGGCGAAGGGATTCAACGGATCGCGGGCCGCGCCACCGGCGAAGGCCGCCTGGGCTTCCCAGGTCGCGAGCGCCCCGAGGGCCATGGCTCCAAAACCCGTTCCCATCCGCTCTAGAAAGCGGCGTCGCGTGCAATTGCAGGGAACGGCGAACACCTCGAAAGGCTACGCCCACCGGCAACGGCGACAACTGCGAATCGCGCCACTCCGCATCCCGGGAGGGATGCCCGCCTGTAGCCGGTGGTCGAGCGGCGCGACACCACCGGATTCGGGTTCGATCCCCGCGAGACCACCGGTTCCGGGACCAATCCCATTCCAAAGCACTCCGGCAGGGGTGCCAGCTCACCCCACAGGCGCCCATCAATCCAGGTGGATTCGATCGAATTCGATATCCGCTCCTGAGCGCCGAAGACCGTCGTTGTCAAAACCGGTGGCGAACCTAGCTTCAACGCATTCCAACCTGCGGCCCGCCACGATTGGCCCAAGGAACCTCCAAGTGAATCCACGTCATCCAGGGCGGATTGCTGCACCGGGATTTACATTGCTCGAAGTGCTCGTTGTCGTGGCCGTGATCGGCGTTCTTGCGGCGCTTCTCCTTCCCGTTTTGGCAATGACTCGAGACCGAGCCAAAGAGGCGGTCTGTCTCGACCACTTCCATCAGATCGGAATCGGATTCAAGATGTACCAGGGGGACAACCAGGGCCGATATCCGCTCGGGGCAACCCTCATCACGAGCCCGGGTGCTCTCGTCCCCAAGGGCACCGATCGAGACCGAATGTGGAACTTCAAAACGGCATTGGGAGGCGCCGATGGAGCAAGCGGAACGCCAATGCTCCCACCCGCGAAGGCGCGCCCCCTCAGTCGCTACGTCCCCACCCCGGAAACCTTTCGCTGTCCGGCCGATGGGGGGATCAATTTCACCGCCCGCGACGGCCCCAAGTGGTCCAGTTCGTGGCAGCGTTACGGATGCAGCTACCACTACAATGCAGGAGGGTGGGGAGAGGGCCCCAGTTACAGGACCCGAGTTTCGAACAAGTCTGAGGAATGGGTCCAGGAAGCGAGCCGATTTGTCCTCGTGTACGAGCCTCCTGCCAAGGCGGAGACGTGGAACAACGAACCCTTCTACGTGAGATGGCACCGCGCTCATCCCGCGACGACCGACTACGGAAAGCCCGCTGGCCCTCTCATCTCCCCCATCCTGTTCGCCGATGGCCACGCTGCGATCCTGGATTTCACCCAGGAGGTGTATCGCCATCCCAATGACCGGCAGGTGATTTGGGATCATCCCGAGTAATCAACGCGCCCCCGCCTGTATCGCTATCTTAGCCCGGCGAGCTCTTGGGCCGGCCGGATGCCACATGCGAGGTTTTTCACCCAACGCCGGCTAGCGGCTGGAATGCCCCCTGCATCCTGGCGGGATGCCAGCCTGTAGCCGGTGGTCGAGCGACGCGACACCACCGGATTCGGGTTCGATCCACACGCCACCACCGGATCCGAGTCACCCCCCGCGACACCACCAATTCCGGGACCCATCTCATTTTCAATGCGCCCCCATCGCCGTTGCCACGAGTCGTGATCACGATCTATCGCTGACAAGCTTCCGCCCGCGCACATACTCCCCATCGTGAGGCCCGGAATACGCGTGGCGATCGTCTGCCTGCTGTTGTTCGCAACAGGGGGAAGGCACGCCTTGGGTCGCGCAGCCGAATCCGCTGTGGCGGACGAACGCCTCGGGCCCGCTTGGAAGGATGCGCGGAATCCCATCGCGCGAATCTTCCGCGGGGAGCGATTGGAGCTCTGGTCCCTGCGGATGCCTCAATCCAATCCGCCTCCGGAATCCCCCGCATTCATGGGATCTACCCTGACGCCCATCGATCGGTTCGTGCTCGCCCGCCTGAGCTCCAATCATCTGACCCTTTCTCCGGAGGCTGATCGGCGCACCCTGATTCGCCGACTCACCTTCGACCTCACCGGGCTGCCTCCCACTCCAGACGAGGTGGATCGCTTCCTGTCTGACACCTCACGCGACGCCTATGATCGGCTGCTGACGCGGTTGCTGGAGTCTCCGCGCTACGGGGAGAATCAGGCGCGGCTCTGGCTCGACGTGGTGCGCTACAGCGACAGCAACGGTTTCGACTGGGATGAGTTTCGACCCAAGGCCTGGCGGTTTCGCGACTACGTAATCCGGGCCTTCAATTCGGACAAGCCTTTCGACCGCTTCGTCGTGGAGCAACTTGCCGGCGACGAACTGGTTCCCGGCGCTCCCGGCAGTCCGGAGGAGCGGGACGCCCTGATCGCCACCGGATTCCTCCGACTCGGCCCACACGACAATGCGGCACCGTTGTTCAACGAGCAGGAACGCAGCCGGGCCGAGCTGATGTCCGATCTCGTGGAGACCACCGGAAGCGCGTTTCTCGGACTCACCATGGCCTGCTGCCGGTGTCACGATCACAAGTACGATCCACTATCGCAGGCGGACCACTACCGGATGCGGGCGTTCTTCGAGCCGGTGAAATTCGCGGACGACACCCCGCTCGACCTGGAGCCCGAACGATCCGCCATCGTGAGCCAGCAGGAGTCAGTCGACCGTCGCATCCAATCGGTCGAGACAAAGCGCGATGCATTGCTGGCCGCCACCCGCCGGCGGCTACGCGAGGAACGGACCGCGAAACTCAGCAGCGATGAGCAGGCAATCCTTCGTCGCGACACCACAAATGCGACACCGCTGGTGATGGAACTGAAAAAGCGGGTCACGCCCAACGATGCCGAAATCCGCGCTGCGCTTCCTCAAGCAGAAGTCGGTCCGCTCAAGGAGTTGGATTCCCAACTTGCCTCGCTCCGGCGCGAGCGACCCGTCTTCACCACCGGCCTGCTAATGACCGACGCGGAGGGCTCGCCTCCGGCGACCCGCGTGCTGCACCAGGGTCGCCATCAGGATCCACGGGACGCCGTCGAGCCCGGATTCCCCTCCGCCCTCGATCCGCAGCCGGCCCGCATTGATTCCGCCCCCAATTCAAAAACGCACGGCCGCCGCCTCGCGCTGGCCCGCTGGATCGTGTCCCGGGAAAATCCGCTGACGGCGCGCGTGCTAGTGAACCGCATCTGGCAGCAGCACTTCGGCACCGGATTGGTTTCAACGCCCAATGATTTTGGCTTCGCCGGAACCAGGCCGTCGCATCCCGAGTTGCTGGACTGGCTCGCGGTCGAGTTCATGGAGCACGGGTGGTCGGTGAAGCATCTTCACCGACTTCTGGTGACCAGTGCCACGTATCGTCAGCGGTCCACCGGAACGAATGGCATCGCGGCCGATCCGGACAACGCCCTGCTCTGGCGTCAGAACGCGCATCGGCTCGCGGCCGAACCCATGCGCGACGCCCTGCTCGCATCGAGTGGATTGCTTTTGCAACGCGCCGGCGGCCCACCTGCCTGGCCGGAACTTCCGCCCGAGGTGTTGCAGGCCAATCCCGCCTTCCTGGATGACAACGAGACCAGAACCAAGGGGTGGTATCCGTCACCCGCGGCGGATCAACCGGTGCGCAGCCTGTTCCTCGTGCAAAAGCGGACGGTCCGGGTGCCGTTCATGGAGACCTTCGATCTCCCCGAGAACTCCACCTCCTGCGCACGACGCACCAGTTCGACTGTGGCACCGCAGGCGCTGTCGCTGATGAACAGTCCTCTTGCGATTGAAGCAGCCACCGCGTTCGCAGAACGGGTGCGGCGGGAGGCGGGCGAACCGACCGAGGCACAAATCCGACAGGCCTTCCGGTTCGCGCTGCTTCGCTCCGCGACGCCCCAAGAAGTCCGACGCAGCACCGAACTGATCCGCCAACACGGTCTCACTGCGTTCTGTCGGGCGCTGCTGAATCTGAACGAATTCGCCTACGTGGATTGAGGTGGAAGGTGCCGATTGAAGGGTTGAAACGCTGAAGCGTTGAAGGGACAGAACGGAACGGTCGGATTCAGGCCCACTCGCAGAGCGCTTCCACATGGGCTGCCGAGCCGTCCCGGAGCCAGCCGTCCAGCTGCGCCTGATCCTTGAGCTGCTGGCCCCGCATGCGCGGCACCACCACGAACCGGGAATCCACGTCCAGCAGGGCGGTCATGTCGCCCCAGAGCTTTTCGAACTGCGTGACCGGGAAGATGTCCTCCTGGCCGTGGCCCCAGCGCTTCTTCACTTCCTTGAGCGTGACGTACGTCGGCATGCGCGCAGCCAGCGTGCGAATCGCCGCGGTAATGGTCGCCTGCGCGGACTGGGCCGCAGGGGCATCAGGTCCATCCGCGGCAAGGATGAGTTCGCGGGTCAGCCCAAAGATCGACAACAGCCGGTCGAGGTCAATCCACGTCGTCATCGAGTTGTAGTAACGAAGACGGAATTCATCCTCCTCGCGGGGCATGGCCAGGCCTTCGACAAGTCGCGGCTGCTGATTGACTCGGGCCAGGCCGCCGCCGCGGTCCTCGAGCCGGCGGGTAATGACCTCAAAGGTCAGCGCCGCGCCCGAGCTGATGTGATGCCCAAGAAGGGCTGGATCCACGTCGGCACCCAGCGTGTCGATGTTGTGAAGCAGGAGCCAGCGGAGCGACGGCCGCTGGCGCAGAAGGCGCGCCAGCACGCCATTGCGGAAGAGATTCGGCACCTCGTACCAGTGTCCAACCGGGTGCAGGCACTGCAGGGGGAGATTGTCGGTGTAGTCCGAGGCCTCACCCACTGAACGCGCCCAGCCGATCAGCGCGGTCCGCAGGCTGTCGCGAACCTTCTGCTGCTGTTCATCGAGCCGCTGCTGCGGCATTTCCTCCCAGGCAAAGCGCAGGTCACGCGCCGTCGGCACCATCCGCAACCCGACGCTGCGCCCCGCCGAAAGCATCAGCGGACCGGCATACTGATAGCCGTTCACCGCCTTGAGAAACTGCTCCGTCGGATCCTGCGTGGCGTAGCTGGTGGTGAAGACATGGGGCAGCTCGACGCCATAGGCGTGCGAGGTGCGACGCGACTTCGCGAGATGCGTCTCAATGAAGGTGCGATGTCGGCCCGCGAGCTTCGCGAAGGGATGAAGCGCCTTGCAAACACCAGCCCCCTGGGTCCAGCGCGATCCGGCGCCCGCAGCCAGGGTCACCACGGCAACCTCGCCGTTCCGCAACGCGCGTTCGCCCACCTGGCGCGCCGAGACGGCCGCGGCACCAGCCACCCAAGCCACATCGGAATCCCGGACGTCCTCGATCACTGAGTCGGCACGCAGCCGGTTCTGGGCGAGTCCGATGCGGCCATCGGTGAGGTCCCGCCGGATCTGCTCGTGCTGGGCACGATCAAATCCATTCTGCTCCAGGAGCTCCGACAGCGTCGCCCCGGCGCGGTGTTCAGCCCGGCCGCGCGGCAGCAGGGCGTCGAAAAGATTCTGCACCAGCCCGCGCAACTCGGGCCGCGTGCGGGCTGCTGCGCCGACGGTGGCGAGTTCCGCCCGGCGGGAGGGCGGCAGTTCCTGTCGGTCCTGCCGAACCAAACGCGGAACGGTCAGCGCGTAATAGCCGTGAGGCATCAGGGCCGACTCACCC
>CANGMO010000125.1 GCA_947454295.1 Verrucomicrobiota bacterium
CTGCTGCGCCGTGCGAATCACATCGCGTGGAATGCGAACGGAAGAAGAGAGAGGACGGCTCTCCGGCGCCGTGGCCGCGGAGCGCGGCTGCAACGATGCGGGGCGAACCGGGACGGCGGAACCGGACGCGGCGTCCACGCCTTTGGTACGCGCGGTCGGGGTCGCGTCCGATGGAGACGTGGGCGTCGCTTCCTGGGGCGTGCTCGAGAGGGCGGCGGCATTGACCCGATCCGACGGAGCGGGCGCCGAGGTTGGCGACCCCGTCACAGGCGCATCACCTTTTGTTGCCGGAACCAGCGCGGTGGCCGAGGCGGCAGGACTGGAGATCGGCGCGGACGGAACCTCCTGGCGGAGGAGTTCGTTGCCCTGCGCGGGAGCGGCCATCGCCTGCGACGCAACACTTCCCGCGGTCGGAATCGGCACCGGCGAGGGGTGGGCTCCTATCTGGACCAGGAGCAGATCGGCAAAGGGGCCGGATGGCGTGCTGGTAGGTTGAAACAAGCCGGGGCCCGCCACCAATTGGGGATCGGAAACTCCCGGAATGCCTGGGGGAATCGTCATCGAAAGAATCAGGGAAAACGGCTACTTTTTAGGAGGTTCACTGGAGCGCTGGGTCACCCTCAGCCGCTCGGACACCGCGGCCGCACGCTTGGCCTCGGCCTCACCCTGGACGGCCATGGCGGCAAGAACCGGCGAGGTCTCGGAGTCCTTCATGAACAGCAGGATCTTGACCATGGTGGCCTCATCGAGCTGTTTGAAGATGGTAGCCGCCGTGGCGGGCTCCATCGTGGAGTACATCTTGGCCAGTCGCTTGAGGTTGGTGCTTTCGTCCTCCTTCACGCGGCTGATCGCCTTGTCGAATTCCTCCTGCGCCTTGCGGATCTGGGCCGCCAGCTGCTTGAGCTCCTCGCGCTCGGCTGAGACCCGGGACGACATTTCGGCAAACTGCTTCTCGCGCTTGGTCATCGCCTCCTGGCGCTGGCGCAGTTCCACCACCACGTCGTCGATCTCCTGGGTATGGAGCGACCAGGTGATGACCGGCGGCGTCTTGGGCGGGATGATCTCGTGGCTGTCCGACGGCTGATGAATCAGGAGGAACGCGAGCGTCCCGAGGAACGACACGGTTCCCCCGAATGCAGCGGCGGCGATCGGCAGGGTGGAAGAGCTCATGAGTCTCAGTGGGCGGCCACTTCAAGCGCGCCAAAGGCGGGCTTTCGTGAGCGTTGGGCGATGTCATCGAGCAGCATTTGCTCGGCGTGGAGCGCTTCGTGTTCGTGGGATTCGCGGTGGCGGGTCTTGAGGGATTCCACAACCTCGCGCCGCTGGCGTGCCGCCATCAGCCCGCGTCGGGCCTTGGTGGCCAGCTCGGCGGCGGCCACAGCGGCGGCGCGGCACCGTGATTCCTCGCGGACCAGGATCTGGCCGAAGCTCTGCCACGACTGCAGTTCCGCGGGTGCGCAGCCGGCCCTCAGGGTCTCGGCGGCGGCATTCCAATGGTCGTTGATCCGGGTCTGCGTCGCCCGCAGCCGGCTCTCGGCCAGCTCGGCTTCGCGAAGCGCCGCGGCAAAGGCCTCGAGGGCCTTCCGCTCTTCGCGCTCACGGAGACTGAGGAGGGATTGAAGACGGAATCGAAATGGCTTCATGCGGAGACGGTGGATTGGGTGTCGGCGACGGGACGGCCGAGGATGGAGCCGAGCTGACGCCAGGCTTCGGGCGGCGCGACCTCCTCGTTGACGCCCTGTTTGAGAAAGGCGGTCAGTGCGGGATTGAGCTTGATGGAGCGGTCCACCGCCGGATTGCTGCCGGCGACGTAGGCTCCGAGATTGATCATGTCCTGGTTCTGGTGGTGAACCGCGAGCATCTCGCGGGCCTCGGCGGCCGCCGCGAGCTGTTCCTTGGAGCACAGCTCCCGCGTGAGACGGCTGACGCTCTGCAGCACATCAATGGCGGGATAGTGATTCCGCTCTGCCAGGGCGCGGGTGAGGACAACGTGACCGTCGAGGATGCCGCGCACCGTGTCGGCCACCGGCTCGTTCATGTCGTCGCCTTCCACCAGCACGGTGAAATACGCGGTGATGGTTCCGTGTTCTCCGGCACCGGCTCGTTCCAGCAGCTGCGGCAGAACCGAGAACACCGAGGGGGTGTAGCCACGTGTGGCCGGCGGCTCACCGACCGCCAGACCCACCTCGCGCTGCGCCATAGCGAAGCGAGTGACAGAATCCATCAGCAGCAGGACGTTGCGACCGGCATCACGAAAATGTTCCGCCATGGCCATGGCCACGCTGGCGGCTTTGAGACGCACCAGGGCGGGTTCGTCGGAGGTCGCGACCACCACGATCGACTTGCGGCGCCCTTCGGGGCTGAGATCGCGCTCCAGGAATTCGCGCACCTCGCGACCACGTTCACCGATCAGCGCGATCACGTTGACATCGGCCTCGGCGTGACCAGCCATCATTCCCAGGAGAGTGGACTTGCCGACACCCGATCCGGCGAAGATTCCCAGACGCTGGCCGCGTCCACAGGGGAGAAGCGTATCAAGCGTGCGGATCCGGGTTTCGAAGACCTCATGAATGCGGCGCCGGCGAAGCGGATGCGGCGGGGTCATGCTCGCCGGACCGCGCAGCTCGGTGGCCAGGGGCCCCTTGCCGTCAATCGGCTCACCCAGTCCGTTCACCACGCGTCCGAGCAGGGTTTCGCCCACGGGAACCTCCAGCGGGCGGCCGGTGGCAATCACTTCGCAGCCCGGATGAATGCCGTTCAGCGGTCCCAGCGGCATCAGGAGCACGTGCTCGTTCCGGAATCCCACAACCTCCGCGAGCGTGACCTCATCACGGCGCGGGGACTCGATGCGGCAGACCTCGCCAACCGCAGCCATGGGTCCCTGTGACTCAATCACCAACCCGATCAATTGGATCACCCGCCCCCGGTTTTCCACGAGACGCGTGCGGCGGACACTTCGCACTGCGTTGGCAAGGCGAGAACCCGGAAACTGGGTAAGGACGGGATCGATCATGACACGACAGCCTGGCGGAGTTGTTCGATCTTGGTTTCGCGACGCGCATCAACGGAGCCAAAGCGGGTTCGCAGGATGCATCCTCCGCGGGTCACATTGGCGGACGGTTCAAATTCAAGGCGTTCGCCGGCGATCTCCTCGCTCAGCACTGGCGCGTTGGCCTTCTGCAACAGTTCGAGATCCTCTGGATGCAGGTGGACGGTGATGCGTCCCGCGTCGGTGAGTTCGCCAACCGCCTCGCGAACCACGCCCTGGACGATCTCCATCGAGATCGGAACCCCGGCGACCAGGCGCCCGGCCACCTCGAAGGCGAGCTGGACCATGGCGGCCTCGCATTGGGCGAGGACCTCGGGGACGGAATTGCGCAAATGGGCGAACACGCCCCGCTGCAACGTCATGAACTCGGTCCGCTGTTCGAGCAGGCTTTCCCGCAGCGCGAGCTCACCAGCCTGGCGTCCACGCTCGAAGGCCTCCTGCTCGCAGGCGCGCAGCATTTCGTCGATCGAGGGCTGCTGCTTCGGTTCCACCCGGCGCACATCACGCAGGATCGATCCGAACTCGATGGTGCCCAGCAGGCGTGAATCAGGGCGCGTCATTGGCTCCTCCGGTGTCTTCGCCGAGCTTGATCTCCTCTTCGGCCTCGAGTCGGCGGACCACCTCGATGACCGACAGTCGGGCCGCCTCGATCTCGCGGTTGCTGACCGCGCTGAGCGACGCCATTTCCTCGTTCACTGTTTCCGCGGCGCGGCGGGAAACAGCCCCCATCATGGACGACTTCACGTTCTCGTTCGAATTGATGAGCGCCATGGCGAGCGTGCGCATTTCGATTTCCCGGACGATGCGCTGCAGCGTCGCCAGGTTGAGCGTGGCCAGATCCTCGAAGGTGAACATCTTCTCGCGGATCGAATTGCCCAGCTCCGGGTTGCGCTGGTCGATGTCGTGCAGCAGCGCCTTGCTCGTCGACTTGTCGAGCGAGTTGAGCAGCGTCGCCGCCACCTTGACGCCGCCGCTGCGGTTGACGGGCGCCGAGGTCTGCTTGGCGCCGAGGCGCAGATGAAGCACTGACACCACGCGCTCCACCACCTCCGCGGAGGTGGGGGCGAGAGTGGCGATGCGCTCCACCACCTGACCGCGGGTCTCCACTGGAAGGAGGCGGAGAACGCGGGCCGATTTATCGGGGGTAAGGAAGCTGAGGATGAGGGCGATGGCCTGCGGCTGTTCGTGTCGGATCAGGTTGAACAGCTGGGACGGCTCGAGATCGACGATCTGGTCGGTGGAGGCCACCGGCGAGCTGGAGGGCGAAACCCGGCTGAGAATATAGGACGCCTTGAAAGCCCCGCGGGCGCGCTCAAGAGCGGACTTGGCGAAATGAACACCACCGCAGAGCGAGGTACCCGCCTCCATGGCGACTTCGGAGAACTCCTTGAGCACCTCTTGCTGCAGTTCGCGGGAGATCAGGCCGAGCTTGGTCATCTCACCGCAGATGGATTCCACCTCATCATCGGAGAGTGACTTCAAAATCTGGCCGGCGGCCTCGTCGCCAATGACGACGAGCAGCACGGCGAGCTTCTGGATTTTCGACATCCGCGAGAAGTCGTTGGTCGTGACCGGGGCTGGAGCGACAGCGGGCATGGCAGAGGGCGTGGGTCTTGGGTTCCTGTTTTTGCCGGATCAGCGGTTCACTTTGCGGCGGTGTTGCGGGCCATCCAGCCGCGGATCGCCTGGGTCATGTTGGCGGGATTCTCCCGAACCATTTGATTGAAGGCGTCGACCGTGATCGGTCCACCGCCGCCGGGTCCCAGCGCGCCAGCCATGGTGCCGTCGGCGCCGATCGCGCCCACCGGGACTCCCAGCGGAATCGGATCGGTCGGCGTGTTCTGGAAGAGACGCCAGAGGAAGAAGAGCGCGGCGAGACCGAGGGTCGGATAGAGCGCGTTGGTCGCGAGATCCATCCACATCCTCGAACGTTCCTGATGCTCCAAATCCTTGAAGGTGTCGGCCCCGACGGTATCGCTGAACGGCGCCTCCTCGACGGTGATGCTGTCCTTGCGAAGCGGATCGGCGCCCTGCTGTATGCCCACGGCGTCCTCGACCACCTTCTGCAGTCGGGTGATTTCCTGGGGAGTCCGGGGTTGGGCCGTCCGGTTGGTGCCGGTGCCGGTGAAGCGCTGGGCGACGAACACCGCCGCGCTGAGCCGGCGGAGTCCGCCCGCACCCTGCGTCGTGGTGCTCGAGACCTTGTTGATCTCAAACTGGTTGTTGGTGACCTTCTTCTTGGTGTTGGTCCGCGTCGCCGGAGTACCGCCTGCCACCGAGTTGGTTTCGGAATTGGAATTCGTCGGCGTGCCCACCGTGCCACCGCTCGAGGCATTGGCCGTCAAGCTGTCGGTGGCCTCGTCATTCACCGTCGAGGTCCGCAAGACCTGACCCTCTGGGTCATACTTCTCCTCGGTGCGCTGCAGGTTGTCGTAGTTGATTTCCGCCGAAACGCGCACCACTGCCTGACCCGGTCCGAGGACCTTTTCGAGCATGCTCTCGGCCTTCTTGGACAGGTACTGCTCCAGGTTGCGCCGGGCGGAAAGCTGGTTCGAGGTCAGCCCTGCGATGGGATCGCCGTCGGTGTTTTCCGAGAGCACATTCCCGAGATTGTCGATCACGCTGACGTTGTTGGGCGTGAGTCCCTCGACGGCGTTCGCCACCAGAAAGCGGATGGCAGCCACGGTCTGGGTGGCGAGCTGGTTGTTGCCACGGACGTGCAGGAAAACCGAGGCGGTGGGCTTGCGGGAGCCGTCGGCAGTCAGGCGGTTCTCGGGCATCACGATCATCACCCGCGAGCTTTCAATGCTGTCGACCTGCGAGATCGTCCGTGCGAGTTCGCCCTGCACCGCGCGGATGTAGTTGGCGCGCTGCACGAAGTCGGAGATGCCGAAGTTCGGCTTGTCAAAGATCTCGTAGCCGACGCCGTCGCCGCGGGGGATGCCCTTGGCGGCAAGCTGCATGCGCATCAGGTAGACCTTGTCCGCCGGAATCATGATGGCGCCGCCGCCGCGATTGACGCGATAGGGCACCTTGGCGTCGTCGAGCGCGGCCAGGACTCGCGAGGCTTCGGCGTCATCAAGCTTGCCGTAGAGCAACGCGTAGTCGGGCCGGCTGGACCAGACGCCGAGGGCAACCATGCCGCCGACGATCGCCAGGCCTGCAAACACCAGATTGAACCGCTGACCGATCGACAGTTCCTGCCAGATCGCCTTGAGCTGTGCACCGAGTTGGGAGAATCCCTGATTCATGATTCAGAAAGGAGGAAGGGGGTCGGACTAGATCTGCATGCGCATGAGCTCCTGGTAGGATTCCAGCAGCTTGTTTCGGACCTCGACCATCAGCTGGAAGGACACATGGGCCTCTTCCAGCGAAATCATCGTCTGATGCAGCGAGGCGCCCTGGCCGCTGATGAGGCCATGGACCGCCTCCGCCGCATTCGCCTGCTTGGCGCTCACCTCGCCCACGAACTGGTCGAAGGTCCGTTCGAACGCGCCGCCGCCGCTCTGAACGCCCGCGAGGGACATCGTGCGGTTCGGGGCCGTTGTGGCGGGTGGCAGGACCGTCGGGGCCTGCTGCAAGGTGGCCATGTCCGACTGCGGAATCAGCTGGTTCAGAGCCCCACTGGGATTCTGAACGGCAGCCAACTGCTTGGGATCGATTCCCTTGAACGCAGTCAGATTGGACAGGCCTTCGAGCA
>CANGMO010000126.1 GCA_947454295.1 Verrucomicrobiota bacterium
GCCGCCGGGACATCATCAACCCTAATTCCACCGACTGGCGCGCCCGTTGGAATAACGACGACCAGCCACATCTTGAGGTAAAGTGGGTCGTGAATGCCGCGGCCGAGGCGATTTTGGATCGCTAATCCAGTTCCGGTGCACGCCTCGTTTTGGGACGAAGAGTCGTTCCGATGTCGGGTGCCTCCTGACAGGCAATTCCCGGGGTTGGCTGCTGAGGATTTGTTTGGCTGCCATCGGTCGAGCGCTACCCTGCGCCCATGGTGATCGTCCTCAAGCTCGTGCTGGCCATAGTGTCCGGACTGGTGATGTGTGCGTTGCTATGACGCGTCTGGGGCTTCTCCGGGATTCCCTATTCCGGCTCGCCACGGTCGCCTACGCGATCAACCGCTGGGGACTTAAACCTCGGCTGGCCTCAGCCTTTCTACACGGTCAGTTCAATGACCTGCTCCTGATTCCCGCTGCGCTGCCGCTGGTGCTGTGGTTGCACTCGCTGATGGGATGGCGTGATGCCGATCTGCCGCCCACCGCAACGGAGATCACCCTGCACCTGGTGGCGTGGTCGGTGATCTGCGAGGGAGTCGGGCCGCGGTGGTTTCACTGGGGCGTGGCCGATGGATGGGATGTGGCGGCCTACGCCGCGGGAGGGCTCGCGGCCGGCTTGTGGTGGAATCGCGCGCGCTGGCGGACCGCATGGGTCGGGCGCCGCGGCGTATGAGTTTTGACCGGCTGGCGCCCCACTATCTGGAGCTCGAACGTGTCCTCGCCGGCGAGGTGCTCCAGCAATCGCGCACTGCCCATCTCGACGAGTTGCGCACCGTGCGTCGTGCGTTGCTGCTCGGCGAGGGACCGGGGCGTTTCTTGCGCGAACTACTGCGGGTCAACCCGACCGTGCAGGTCACCGTCGTTGACCGCAGCCCGCGCATGCTCGCGGTGGCGCGAAAAGGCGTGGGGATTCGTGACCTGGTACGCGTGCGATTTGAGGTCCGCGACGTGCTGGCCACGTGGGTGCCGGAATCGGGTGCGTACGATCTGATCGCCACCCATTGTTTCCTCGACTGCTTTCGTCCGAGTCAGCTGGAAGTGCTAATCCCCAATATCGCCCGCGGTGCCGCGCCTGACGCGCGCTGGGTGATCACCGACTTCCGCGAGCCCGCGGGTGGCTGGCGACGGCTGCGGGCCCGGGTGGTGCTCTGGTTGATGTACCGCGTCTTTCGCCTGCTGACGCGCCTGTCCGCGACGCACCTGACCCCTCCGGATCGTTACCTCGAGTCCGCGGGCTTCCGTCTCGCTTCACGCCGCCTCGCCTACCACGACATGCTACACGCCGACCTCTGGGTGCGGCGCGGCTCCGCTCCCCTTGGCGACGTAGCGGCCTTGGCACGAACTGCGGAGTGCGTCTGAGGAGGCCACGCCAAGGCCGCCAAGGCGCAAAGAGACTCGGAAAGTGACGCGGAATTGTTCCCGGTAGCGCGACACGGCTCTCGGTAGCGCGAGGCTCCTGCCGAACGGGTGCGCAGAAGGCGGGTGCTGGAGCCATGGAGCGAAACAACACGCGTCCGCCGACCCGGCTCATCGCGAGATTCGCCCTACCCGCTGATGAAGCCGACCGGTTGTGGACCTGTTCCTGCGGTGCGGAAAATGGCGCTGCCGGCGTCAGGAGACGGCTGCATTTTGGAACGCCAAACCACTTCGAGGAGAGGAAGTGGTGCCCCGGCTAGGACTTGAACCTAGAACCAACTGATTAAGAGTCAGCTGCTCTGCCATTGAGCTACCGAGGCATCAGGCGGCGCGGAAAATGGAGAGATCCCGGGGGCTTGTCAACGGTCCGATGCCGGATTCTTTTTTTGGACACGGATTGCACGGATTTTCACGGAGGCTTCTCAGCATGATTGCCGCATGAACTGGTACACGAGGTGGAATGGTCCCGGTCTAGAACCCGCACCCCTTTGGCGGTCGACCTGTAGCAAATCCGTGTCCTTCCGTGAAATCCGTGTCTTTCCACTCCGGAGCCGGTGTCCGCAAATGGACCGCGAAACAGGTTGCCCCAATGGGCGTACGGTTTTTATCCTCCCCGCTCACAGCAATTCGTCGGGCGTCGCCGCCGTGAAGGCGTTGGCGTCCGTTGGGTTCAACGACATCAACGAAACCTTTCCCTCCCAAAATGAGTGCCACGATCGTCCCCTTGATCAGCTCTTCCGTCGCCGGCCCGCTCGGCGTCCTCCATCTTCCCCGTCTCTGGCTCAAGGCGTCCCTCGAGGCCGCCGGCAAGCTCGCGGCGGGCTATCCCGGCATCGGCCAGGGGTATGACATGATGGTCATCACCGGTCTCGGCCTGAATGCCGATGCCGTCCGCAAGTTCATCACCGACAGCAAGCCAACCTATCCCCAATTCGAGGCCTGGATCCGCTCGCAGCCCGGCGTGAACCTGTCCAAGGGCAACATTCACAAGCTGAACGTCAGCATCGCCGGCTACATCCACACCGATGAGGTTCGCAAGGGCATCCTCGCGGCGAACAACCTGCCGGACAACGGCTCGGTCCTGCCCGACGCGATCAACCTGAACAACCTCGACGACTGGTTCGAATTCCACCAGGCCGTCCTGAAGTAAGGATCCGCTTTCCAAAAAACGCCGACATGCCCCCGCGGGTGTGTCGGCGTTTTCGTTTTTTGTTTCGGAGTGCGGGGGGAAGCGACGCGCCACCCCGCTTTCAAAGGGTGGCGCGAGGCTCCTGCCGAAGCGGGTGTGTAGATGGCGGGTGGGATGCAGCCGGGCGAAGTGAAGCGCGTCCGCCCACCCGGTTAATAGGGAGATTCGCGCTACCGCAACGTGGTGGGTGGGCGAGACCTTTGAGGTGAAAGGTGGCATGAGGTGGCGTGTGATCCGCCTCCTCGCGTCGGCGGCTACGAGGGGGTGAGCTTCGTGACTGGATCGGCAATTGCCCCCCAAGTTGGTCCCGCTCGTTTGGAGTCCCGTCTTCAGACGGTCCGCGTTCGTCGCCCGGAGCCGCCTGAAGGCGGTACTACGAACGGGTTGCCGCGCGATGACACAGCTCTGTGCCGAGGGTTGGATTCCGAGGGGGTCGGTAGGTCCGGCTCACTGGGAGATTCGCCCTAACGCGACGTGGGGGTGTGCGAGACCCGTGGCGGTTAAGGTGGAATGAGGCGGCGTGCGATCCGCCTCCTTCCGTCGTCGGCTACCGCAGCATCAGCTCGGCGGCGGCGTCGGCGTAGCGGAGGCCGGTGCGGTTGAGTCGGAAGGACTCGGCGGTCTCCTCGGCCCAGCCGCGTTGCAGCAGGGTGTTCAGACTCTCGCGCCACTCGCCGCGCAGATCCATGCCGGTGCGCTGCTGGAATTCCTCAAACGGCCAGCCGGCATTCATGCGCAATCCGAAGGCGGCCAGCTCGCCGGCCCGGCCCATCGGCGTGAGCGACTCGGTCCACTCCTGCGCCCGACGTCCGCGCTCCAGGCGCTCGATCCAGAGGTTGGTGTTTGACCAGTTCTTGGAACGCTTTCCCTGGATCGATTCGCTGGCGCTGGGCCCGATGCCGAAGTAGTCGCGTCCACGCCAGTATCCGACGTTGTGACGGCAGGCGAGGTCGGGAATGGTCGGTGCCGTGGATCCGGCGGGACGGGGACCGTCGCGGGTCACGCGGTGGTCGCGGGCGAAGTTGGCGATCTCGTACTGCCGCAGTCCGTCTGCGGCGCACCGGTCGATGAGCGCGTCGTACATCGTGCAGGCGAGCGCTTCGTCGACGTCGAATTCCCCGGCCTTGAGCTGGTGGAAGAGCGGGGTGTCGTCCTCGTAGATCACCTCGTAGCAGCTCAGGTGTTCCGTGCCGAGGGCCAGGGCTTCATCGAGCGTGCGATGCCACAACTCCAGCGTCTGACCGGGAATGGCAAACATCAGGTCGATGTTCAGATTGTCGAAGCCGGCATTTCGCAGGATGTCGTGGCTGCGGAATACCTGGTCGCGTGAATGAATTCTGCCGAGGCGGTCGAGCAGCGCCTCGTCGAGCGACTGCACGCCCATGGAAATCCGGTTCACGCCGAACCGTCGCAGCAGCGCCGCCTTGTCGGCGGAGACGGTGGCGGGATTGCATTCCACGGTCCATTCAGCGGCGCCGAGGAGATTCAATCGCTCCATGGCGCCCAGGATGGTCTCCCACTGGCGAAGGGTGAGCAGTGACGGCGTGCCGCCGCCGAAGAATACGGTCTCGGGCCTGCAGTGGGGTGCGATGAGTTCGAGCTCCTTCACCAGCGCGCCCACGAATCGCTCGATGATGTCGCCTGAAGGGGGCGCCGAGTAGAAGGCGCAGTACTCGCACTTGTGTGCGCAGAAGGGGACGTGGACGTAGAGGCCGCGGACGGGTGCCTCGGGTAATCCCGGCGTGATGGAGTCGGCCGGCGCCGGGACCGCGGCGCGGGGACGCAGGTTGAGCGGGGAAACGGCGGCGCTCATTTCGGGGTGGAGGCGAGCAGGCGGCTGGCGTGGGCCTCGGTGGCGGCGCGAACGGCGGCGGCGAGGGCCTGGACCCGGACGGGGATGGGCCAGTCGCTCGGCGCTTCGAGGGTGTAGTTGAGCCGCGTCTTGTTGACGCTCAACCAGACCGCCTCGGGCCATTCGGGCCGTTGATGCGGTTCAAAATCGGGCCACTCCGTGGGCCGGATGATGCCCGGCTCACTGATCGGCCGGCCGTCGATGACCGACGTCGGATCGATCGGACACACCTTCGCCACGGCATCGAGAATCGGGCGGGCCAGCGAGGGTTGCCGGTCGGGGTTCAGCTCGTAGCAGTAGAATCCGTGGGACTCCCAATCCTCGTGCAGCAGCAGTGTCAGATCGAACGAAGGTTGAGTTTCGAGCCATTCGACGTGCGCCTTGGCCTCGGGGGAGCGGAAATGCCGGTAGTCGCGATTGATGTCGATGCCATCCTCGTTTTCGCGGCGGTTCTGGGTCAGTCCGCCTGGATTCAGCAGCGGAATGATCGTGAGATGTGCCTCGGGCCAGCGGTTTTCCTCCAGCAATTGTGCAAGGGCCAGCGGGCCGGCGGGTTCATCCCCGTGCATGCCTGCCGACAGGTACAGGCGTGGAGCCATGGGGTTTCCCACCTTGCGTTGCAGGAGGGTCAGCTCATGGCTCCGGGCCGGGAGGCGGGAGACCGACCAGCCGTTCCGTCGCGCGGCGGCCTCAATGGCGCCGCGGGTTTGCTCCACGTGGATGCGTTCGCCGTAGTAGCCGCCTGCATTTTTTCCCAGCCGTTGCACGGCGGGCAGCATCGTCGGCCCGGGCCGCGACGCAACCCTTCACCCGGGTTTTGGAGTCCGATCCGGAGTGCTGGCTCGATGGGATGGGCAATCCAGAAAACGGCAGTTCAAACCGCGGATGAACGCCGATGCGGAACGAAGGCAGCCCATGAATCCGCGTCCGTCCGCGTTCCTCTGCGGTTTCGCTCCCTGCCAAGCGGCGGATCGAATCAATGGATGCCCAGCGCCTCGGCGGCGGCGCGGATGGCGGGCGGATCGCAGATGTCCAGGCGTCCGTCGTGCCAGAGGATCGCAAAGCGTTTGCCGTCGGGCAGGTAGCGGATGCCGGCGGGGTTGCCGGCCGACTTGGGACTCTCGAAGGAGTCGATGACGCTGCCATCGCGCGTCGACACGATGGAAATGCGGCGATCCACTGCAATCGCAGCCTCGGCGCCGTCGGGCGAGAGGGCGAACGTGCTCACATCGCCACCGAGATCACCGTTCAAGGTCGCCTTCCGCTCCCAGGTGGTGGCATCCCAAATGGCACTGGTGGTTTGGCCGATCGAGGTGAGGGCGACTTTCCCAGAGGCGCTCCATGCCGCGTCGCAGGACACCGTCGAGTCGAGGGTTCGAATGACGCTGCCGTCCGAGACGCGATGCACTCGGATCTGGGTGTTGGTGGAGCTGGATCCGGTCTTGGCGCAGTTGAGGAGGAGTTGGGTGCCATCCGGATTGAAGGCGGCGGCGTAGGCGTCGGCGGATTTCCACCGGCTCAGGGTCTTGATGCCGGTGTCGGTCACCTCGACCACGCGGACCTCCTCGTTCCCCTTCACGAACCCCGACACCAGCGCCAGGCGGCGGCCATCGCTGGTGTGATCGGTCATCAGGAAATTGGGTTCCTTGTCCAATTGCACTCCCGGACCGATGCGAAGGCCCTCCGGGGTTTCACGAATCGGGTGTCGCCAGATGCCAGTGACGACCGACGAGCGGATCAGCGCCTTGCCGCCGTCCTGGATGGCCACCATGGCCACTTCGTCCCGGGGATGAATTCCGGTGTCCATCTCGTCAAGCAGCCGGCCGGTGTTCAGATCGCGCAGTCGGGTGAACCGGCCATGAGTGGACACCACCCAGTCGCCGTTCGGACTGAATTCCATGCAGCAGTTGTTGACCGCCCATCCATAGCCAGCGAGGTGGCCGGCGGGAACGATCCGATAGCCTGCGGGCTGAATGACCTTCCAACGGGTCGCGACGCCGAGCAGGGAGGCGGAGACGAATTCGCTTCCGTCGGGTTTCTTGGCGAGCGGAGTGCGGCTGAAGTTGCCGACCACCAGCTCCTCCGCGCCGGAACCGACATTGAACAGGTGCAGCGTGGAGCCCTGTCCGCGGAGGGCGACGAGGGTGTCGTGGCCCAGAAAGAACGAATCGCCGCCGTCGGCGACGTTGGAAGCGACGCGGGTGGTCAGCCAGCCGCGTTCAACGTCGTGGACCGCAGCGGTGCCGTCC
>CANGMO010000127.1 GCA_947454295.1 Verrucomicrobiota bacterium
ATCATGATCACCGCCTTGTGGCCGGACTTCAGGCCGGACTCCGACTCGGCCCGCAGCAATTGCGGGAGCGTCAGGCCGCCCATGCCCAGCGCGCCGATGCGCAGGAAATTGCGCCGCGAAACGCCGTCGCAAAAGGTGCTGGCCTGTCCAGGAAGAGTGAGCATGCGGAAAATAAGAGCGAAATTGGGCTGGGCCTCGGGAGATCAACTCGGATTCGTTGGTCGCAGGGCGTTCAGCATGAAATGGATGCCAATCAGGGAATCGAAATTCAGGGCATTTCCCATCCGGTTCATCCCACCAGCTCCCGCATCGGTTGATGTCCGGCGTCGACGAGGAACTGGGGGCGTCCCGTGAAATCCGGGATGGTGACCTTGTTCACGTCGATGCCCAGATTGTGATAAAGCGTGGCAAACACCTCCCCGAACTGCACCGGGCGTTCGGAGGCTTCCCCGCCGAGACGGTCCGTGGCGCCAATGACCTGGCCATGCTTCATCCCGCCGCCAGCCAGCAGGGCACAGCTGACCCGCGGCCAGTGGTCGCGGCCGCCTTCCTTGTTGATGGTCGGCGTGCGGCCGAATTCGCCCCACACCACCACGCTCACATCCTTGTCGAGCCCCCGCTCGTGCAGGTCGGTGATCAGGGCGCTCAATCCCTGATCGAGCAGCGGAAGATCCTGGCGCAGGGCGCCGAAATTATCCCCGTGGTGGTCCCACCGGCTGAAGGCGAGGGTCACGCACCGGGCGCCCGCCTCCACCAGTCGACGGGCAACGAGGAACTGCTCCATCAGCTTCGGACCGCCGTCGTCGCGATTGCGCGGATCCCCCTTGCCGTAGCGTTCCACGATCCGGGGATCTTCGTTCTTTAGGTCGAGTGCCGAGGCCAGCCGGCTGGAGGTGAGAATGCCGAAGGCTTGCTGATGGAAGGCGTCGAGTCCCTCCATCATGCCGCTGCCATCGACATCGCGGCGAAAACGATCCACCGAGGCGAGCAGCGCCCGGCGGTCGGAGAGCCGGTCGAGCGTGAGCCCGCGCAGCACCATGTCCTCGGCGCCACCGCCCTTGTTGGGCTGGAAGGGGGCGTGTCCCACTCCGAGAAATCCGGGGCGACCGTTTTCTGACCAGGGCTCATGCCCCATCTTTGGGGCCAGGCCAACATAGGGTGGAATGGCCGGATCGACGGCGCCTTGAAGCTTCGACAGCACCGACCCGAGGGCCGGCCACCCTCCAGGCGGCATGTTCTTGGTGTCGCGACCGGTCAGACACTGCGCGGCGTAATGATCGCCGTTGCAGCCCACAATCGAGCGGATGATCGAGCACCGGTCCATGAGCCGGGCCATCTTCGGGAGATGCTCGGTGATCTGGATCCCCGGGACACTGGTCGGGATGGGTTTGAATTCACCCCGCACCTCGGCCGGCGCGTCCATCTTCAGGTCGAACATGTCCTGATGGGACGGACCGCCCGGCAGGAAGATCATGATCACCGCCTTGTGCCCGGAACTTCCGGCACGCGCCCCGGATCCCTCCTGCGCCTGCAACAGCTTCGGCAACGCCAAACCACCCATGCCCAGGGCACCAATGCGCAGGAAATTACGACGGGAAACTCCATCGCAATACGAGCAGCCGGGCGGCTTTGGACCGAGCAGTGTAAGCATGAGCGTTCAGGCCATACGGGTTCAGGGGACTTTAACGGGCCATTCTTACACCTCGAATCCCCGTGGAGGCAAGTGTTTGGACCCGATCTTCTGGAAAAAAATTGGCCAGCAAACGCCCCGGACCGACCTAGGCCAGCAGAGGGCGCACCACCGAACCGGCAACATCCGTCAGCCGAAAGTCCCGGCCCTGATATCGATAGGTCAACCGTTCGTGATCCAACCCGAAGCAATGCAGCAGCGTGGCGTGAAAATCATTCACATGAACCGCGTCGCGCTCGATGTTCCATCCCAGTTCGTCGGTGGCGCCATAGACCTGCCCGCCCCGGATGCCGCCGCCCGCCATCCACATGGAAAAGGCGAAGGGATGATGATCCCGTCCGGTGACCTTGGCGAACCCGGGGCGATTCTCCCCCAGCGGCGTCCGGCCAAATTCGCTGGCCCACACGACCAGGGTCTCATCGAGCAAACCTCGCTGCTTCAGGTCGCGCAGGAGCGCGCCCACCGGCTGATCCACCACACGACAGTTGAACTCGAGATCGGAGTTCAGGTCGTTGTGATGATCCCACGATGCGTGATGAATCGCGACGAACCGCACGCCGCGCTCCACCAGGCGACGCGCCATCAGGCAGTTTCGTCCAAAGGATTTGAAGGCATCCGGACCTCCCCCGCGATAGGTGGTAAGTCCGCCGGCATTTCGATCCACACCATACGCGGCACGGACGTCGGCCGGCTCACGATCGAGATCGGTCAACTCCGGCGCCGCCAACTGCATGCGCGCCGCCAGTTCGTAGCTGGCGATTCGGGCTGAGATTTCGGGATCCCCGACGGCCCGCCGATGCATGCCGTTGAGATCGCGCAACGCGTCGAGCCCCAGATGACGCGCCTCGGCACTCCACCCCGGCGGATTGGCCAGATCCCGGACCGGCTCCCCTCGATCGCGAAACACGACGCCCGCCAGATTCGAGGGCAAGAATCCGCTGCTGAACATGGTGGTCCCGCCGCTGGCGGCGCGCCCCGCGGTGAGCACCACGTAACCCGGAAGATTCTGCGATTCGCTGCCCAGTGCGTAATTGATCCAAGATCCCACACTCGGGCGGCCGAGCATCATGGATCCGCAGTACATGAGCAGCTCGCCGGGATGATGATTGAAGGCCTCGGTATGCATCGACCGGACCAGCGCAATGTCATCCGCGCAGGCTCCGATGGAAGGCAGCCACTGGCTCAGTTCCATGCCGCAGCGGCCATACCGTCGAAACGGATGGGGCGACCCGAAGAGCACAGCCGACTCCTTTTGAATGAATGGGAATCGGGCCTTCTGCGTGAAGGAATCGGGCGGCTTCTGTCCGCTGAGCTGCATCAGTCGGGGCTTTGGATCAAACAGATCCAGCTGGCTCACTCCCCCTTCCATGTAGAGGAAGATGCAATTCTTCGCCTTCGGTGCGAAGTGCGCGCGCAGGCGTTCTGCGGCAGCAGCCCCGACGGCGTGCGGGCTGGCCGGTTTCGGCGAGGCCAGCAAATGGTCCCGATCGAGCAACGCAGCCAGCGCGAGGCCGCCGATTCCGCGCGATCCGCTTACCAAAAAGTCGCGGCGCGTCCGCTGCGCCAGTGATTGGAAATCGGGGGTCATTCGCGGTTCAGAAACTCATCGAGGTTTAGCAGGGTCTGAGCCAGCACGCGCCCCCCTGCCCCGGGTTGAACCCGCTCGACCTCCCGGACCAGGCGCATCAGTCGCGTGCGCTCCGCAGCGGTAGGACCGCGCCCCAGGAGGCGGCAAAACAACCGGTCCACGTCCTCCGCGAGACGGCCCGCCTCACCCGTCCGCACGGATTTACCGAGCGTTTCGGCGGCCTCCACGAATAGAGGATGATTCAACAGCGTGAGCGATTGCAGTGGTGTGTTGGATCGCTCACGACGGGTGCAAACCTCGCTGGTGCCGGCCTGATCAAAGGTGGCCAGCAGCGGATGCGGAACCGTCCGCTGGGCGAAGCTGTAGAGGCTCCGTCGAAACAAGACCGGCCCGGCATCATCCACCCACGTCCAGGCCCCCGCGGTGCCGAGAAACTTCACGTCCTCCGGCATTACAGGCCGAAAGCTCTTGCCGCCCACGTCATGCTGCAACAGACCCGCGACCTCCAGCGTGGAATCGCGGAGCACCTCGGCGTCCAGACGAAGCCGGTTCTGGCGGGCGAGGCGACGATTTGCGGGATCGGCCGCCACCAGTTCCGGGCGCTCCACCGAGGCCTGTCGATAGGTGGCGGAGCAGACAATCCAGCGGATGAGTTCCTTGCGGTGCCAGCCGGTCCGGATGAATTCGGAGGCCAGCCATTCGAGCAGTTCCGGGTGGGACGGGGCCTCGCCACGCAGTCCGAAATCCTCCGTGGTGGCCACCAGGCCGCGGCCAAACAAATGCAGCCACACCTGGTTCACCGCCACCCGGGCGGTGAGCGGGGCAACATTGGTGACCAGCCAGTCGGCGAGGTCCGCCCGGTCCAATCTTCGCGAACCACCCGCAACCACGGTACGATCCCGCGGCACCATTCGTTGAAACACGGCCGGAAACGCCGGGGCCACCACGTCACCGGGGCGCCGAAAATCACCGCGGGTGTGGATCCGCGTCACTGGCGGCGACGTGCGCTGGCTAAATGTGTAGGCCGTGGTGCCGCTTCCCACCTCGACGTCCTGTTCCTCGGCGGCGTCGAAGAAGGCGTAGAGCTGGAAGAATTCACGTTGGGTCAGCGGATCATATTTGTGATCGTGACACTGCGCGCATCCCACCGTCAGCCCGAGCCAAGCGAGACCGGTCGATGCAGCCCGGTCCACGCCGATCCGGGCGGCGTCCTCCAGCGGATCCGCGCCATCCTCGTGATTCTTGAGGGTCATGCGGTGGAAGCCCGCGGCCACCTGGGCTGCACGAATCTTCTCAGGCGCCATTCCCGGTGACCGCTGCGCCAGCAGATCGCCGGCAATCTGAAGCCGGGTGAATTCATCGAACGGCACATCCTCGTTCACCGCGCCAATGACCCAGTCGCGATACACCCACGCCCACGGCCGCTCGCGATCCACCTGATAGCCGCTGGTGTCCGCGTACCGGGCGAGGTCGAGCCAGTGGCGTCCCCAGCGTTCCCCGAAATGGGGGGAGGCCAGCAGCCGGTCCACCTGACGTTCCCACGCCCCGGGAGCCCGGTCGTTCAACCAGCACTCCATTTCCGCGTGAGACGGCGGGAGCCCGATGAGATCGAGGCTCAGACGCCGCAGCGCCACTTCGCGCGAGGCCGGAGCGGAGGGGCGGATGCGATCCTGTTCCAATCGCGCCAGAATGAACCGATCCACCGGCGTCCTCACCCACTCATCCTGGCGCACGCGCGGGAGGATCGGCGCGGTCAGCGGCGCAAACGCCCAATGCGTCCCGCCGGCGGCGGCCAATTCGGCCTGCGACGGCGTGCGTCCGGCCGCCAGCACCGGTCCGAGAAGTGAAAGGAACGCCAGGGTCGCCAGGATCCGACGCCATCCGGCACCCGTCGCCGGAATGCCGGCGAATACTCGGGAGGTCTGGAGGGAATCGGGGTGCACGGTGAAGAGAACCTCTGGAGACGGGATCGGCTTCGATCTTGTTCGGACTAATTTTGAAGCATTTTGCCGCGATTTGAGTCCTGATGGGACCATGATCCCCGACTCGTCCGCCCGGCATTCTGCAAAACGGCGTTGCGGAGCGTTCACCCTGATTGAGCTTCTGGTCGTGATCGCCATCATCGCCATCCTGGCGGGGATGCTTTTGCCGTCGCTCTCCGGCGCGAAGGAATCGGCCAAGCGGATCACGTGCGTCAACAATCTGCACCAGCTCGGCCTGTCGCACACACTGTACACCACGGATCATCAGGGAAAGTTCGTCCCGCGGACCTACAATCCCGCCTGGCCCGCCCTGCTGTATTCGGGCTACCAGACCGTCAGCATCCTCAAATGCGCGAGCGACGTGCCCAAGCCGTTCACCTTCGGTGCCGCCAACACCAACTACATCGCCGACAACGCCCCGCGCAGCTACATCATGAACGGGTGGAATGATTTCTTCCAAACCACCCTCCCGGCGGACGAATTCGCCAAGTACATGGCGCACACGGTGATCCTGTCCGTGCCCGAATCCGCGCTGCAGGAGCCGTCGGACACCATCGTGTTCGGTGAAAAGCGTTCGGACGCCAAGCACGGGCACTTCCACATGGACTTCCTCGACGGAAAGCTCGGCGATGACGTGGAGGAGCTGGAGCACGGTCGTCACGGCAAGAATGCCAGCGCCAAGGGCCAGGGCTCGAACTACGCCTTTGCCGACGGCAGCTCGCGCTTCCTGCGCTACGGCCGATCCCTGAGCCCGATCAACCTTTGGGCGGTGACGCAGACCTGGCGCACCAACACCGCCACATTTAACCCGCAGTGAGCCGGGGGGGCTGTCGGTAGGGCGAACCTCCTGGTGAGCCGGGTGCGCGGACGGGTGTTGCTTCGCCCCGCATCGTTGCCACCCGTCGTCTACGCACCCGCTTCGGCAGGAGCCTCGCGCCACCGGGTAAATTCTGGCAATTCCTTGGCGGCTTTGCGGTCTTTGCGTGACCCAATCGGGATAGAAGAGATTGATTCGCACGCAAAGGCGCCAGGACGCAAAGGAGAGAGCCGCCAAGACACCGCAATCCTTCGTTCGTTGGTAGGGTGAACCTCCTGGTGAGCCGGGTGCGCGGACGGGTGTTGCTTCACCTCGCATCGTTGCCACCCGCCCTCTACGCACCCGCTTCGGCAGGAGCCTCGCGCCACCACCCAGAACCCTTCAACCCCGCCCCTTCACATCAGCTTGAGCTTCGGCAGGTCCTGGGAATCGACCAGGCCGACGGGTTCGCGCTTCGCGTTCACGACGATCAGGTCGTCGATGTTGCGCTCGTTGAAAATGCGCAGCGCCTCCACCGCGAGCGCGGTGTCGCGAATGCAGACCGGCTTGCGGGTCATCACTGACTTCAACGGGCGATTGAGCACCGACTCGTCCGCGGCCATCAGCCGACGGAAATCGCCGTCGGTGAACACGCCGGCCAACTTGCC
>CANGMO010000128.1 GCA_947454295.1 Verrucomicrobiota bacterium
CGGCGAGACCGGTCAGGTCCTGGGCGACGGCCCCATGGCGCAGATTGCCTTCTCGCCCGTGCCCATCGTGGATCAGGCCACCTGGCTGGCCAGCAATCGCGCCCGCGGGCGGAAGCTGATGCTCGAACTCCTGCGTCGCGGCGTGTTCCTGAATCCCATGGGAACCAAGCTGTATCTCTCCATCGCCCACGACGACGCGGTTCTCGCCGAGCTGGGCGCACGGATCACCACCGCCCTGAAGACAACCGCGTCGCCCTGACCGGCTCAACCTGACTCGGGTTTCGAATCATCTTGTTGGTACACTGCTACGACCGGCAGGTTAGCAGGCTCACGTGACCGAATCCGCCGCCCGCCTGCCACCGCACCGCTACCGAGTCTACGGTCTGACGGTGGCCACCTGGATTCCGTTTCCCGAATTGGATCCCGCGCCGGTTGATGGTTCGGTGGACGTCGTTTTTCGGTTGGGAAGGGTCCCCAGCGACCTGGAAATCGCGCATGACCAGGGCGCGTTCTTTCAGGCGGCGCCCTCCCGGCTGCTTTCGTGGACGCCCAGCGTCGCACGATTCCTGACCATCCAAGGTCGCGAGGTTGTGGTCCAAATGGAACCGGGGGCTGCCGAGCGCGACGTCCGGACCCTGATACTCTGCTCCCCGATGGGTGCGGTGCTGCTGCAACGGGGAATGCTCCCGCTCCACGCCAGTGCCGTTGTCACGCCATTCGGCGCCGTTGGATTCATGGGAAAATCCGGACGCGGTAAATCCACGCTTGCGGCCCAGTTCGCCCGAAGCGGATTCCGCGTTCTGGCCGATGACGTTGCCGCGATCACCTTCGTTGAGGAGGGCACACCCATGGTCCAACCGGGACTTCCTCAATTCAAACTCTGGCCGAACTCGGCATCGGAGTTGGGCGAATCCGTGGAGACGCTTCCCCGGCTCCTGACGCAGACCGAGAAACGCCTCCTGAGCTTCCGAAACAACTTTCATTCAAACCCCGAGCCGCTGATCCATCTCTACAACCTCAACACGGTGCCGGATCCAGGGGAGATTCAACTGCATCCCCAACCGCTTTTCGGGCGCCTGGAGCTGCTCAAGAATCACACGTATCGAGGGCAGTATCTGTCGGGGCTCAACCTGAAGCAGACTCACTTTAGAAACATCAGCCAAGTGGCCTCCCGGGTGCCCGTCACGCGGATCCTTCGACCGGAGGAAAGTGGCTTCAAATTGGAGGCCCTGATGAATCGCGTCCTGGCGGATCTCGAGGCCTCACAGCCATCGCGCCGTGCCCAAGGCTAGATCGACCGCCCCCCGCATCAGATCCGCTCGATTCGGAGCAGTCCCGCTTTGACCAATTCAGCGACCAAGGTGGCCTTGCGATGCGGCAGCAAAAGGGCCGGCAATTCCCGCACCACGAACGGCTCCTTCCGGTTCATCCAGCCAAACGCCTTCTCGGCAACCAATGGAGCCGTGAGCGATTTCCCGAGGACTTTGACGTCGAGCCCTGTCTCCTGCCGCTTCCAGGACACCTCCACCTCCTGGCGCCGCGATACCACTGTGTCGGCGGTAATCCGTGGTGCTTGAACAACATCGCTAAACCGTTTTTGCCTGCTCATCGGCCGCTTCGCCTCCATCGCGGCGAGCGCTTCCCCGGGGAGCGACGCTCCATCCACAGCGTGCAAAAACGCTGCCATGCGTTGCCCAATGGCCTCCCGGCGAGCCTCACATCCAGGTCCGAACACAATCCCCTGTCTCAAGCCGGAAAGTTCTCCCGCTTTCATCCCCAACTCGGAAAGCACCCTGAAGGGAAATTTGGGAAAGAGACCGAGAGTGACGTGCAACGATGCGGCATCCGAGGTGCACGCCTCATGAATCTGGCCGCGGGGCAGATACAAAAGATCGCCGGGGCGCAGGACGACCTCCTGAACCAGCGCACCACCGGGGCCCCGGTGCTTGAACTTTCCCTCTTTGTTCTCGATGGGATGGTCGGCCCCCATTGGGTAGATCTTCCAGGTCTTTTCGCCATGGATCTGAAGGATGAGAACACAATGCCGATCCAGATGAGCGGCGAATCCCTGCGCGTTGGGTGGCGTCAGGTACAGGTTTGCCTGCGCGGTATCGAGGTGCCAGTCACGGACCACGCCCTCGCTGAACTCGCCCAAAGACGGGATGCGGCCCTCGGCGGCGTTCAAGACAATCGTCGTCCCTTGTTCGTAGAGTGCCAGCACCTTCTCCAGCACCACCACCTGCAGCGCCGATCCATCCGGGAAGTGATTGAACTGCGCCCATCGGGAAGGCGGAATCTCATCGGCATTGCGCACCATCCGCAGGTACTGAGCCGGTAGCTGCGTCGACTGAAAATGCCGATCCAGTTCATCGAACTCCAGGACGGACCGGTAGAAATCGGGGTTATTCCTCGAAATCACCAAATGCCGGGTTTCCCAGTAGTTCTGGAAGAATTCCTCAGGGGATACCGGAGCCAGCAATTCTTCGGTGGTCAATGGATCAATAGGCACCATGCGAATCCCGGCTCAAATCAAGCGGAGGCGACCGGGCCTGGGACCAGGGACACAAATCCCAAATCCCGAAGCTCCTCGACGAATTTCCCAAGATCGCGCGCCGCGACTTCTCGATTGACCGCGAATTCGGATACCAGGCGATTCACCACCACATCGAATGAATCACCGCGCTCCACCAACTCGTGCCAAAGCCGTGCGCCAACCGGATCCAACCGGTAGTACCGTTCGGTGGAAGCGTTCATCAGCATGAGCCCGTCTTCAACCGGGTCAGCCAGCGCCTCCGTGGTTGCCACCACATGAGCCACACGAGCCACAGCGTTGCAGTCGCTCATAGTCAGAGCCCGACAATTTGGGACATGGAAACCACGAGACCGGCCCCATTCCAACTCCCGTGACCGACCTCGCGGCCAGGAGGACCTCCCTGGCGCCAGGTCATTTTGGATGACGCGGAAAACGCAGGGCTGTGATGCGAGACACGTGCCGCACTCAAGCCGGGAACGGAGATGCCGAATCGGACAGGTTCATCCTCCAGCGATCTTCAGGTTGCCGACTGGGGAGTGCTGTTGTCGTTGCCCACATCATCAATGGGAATCGGATGCCCCCCGTCGCCGCCGGCTCCTCCATTGGCGCACGTGTGGGTGCTGATTGAGAGCGCCTTGATGGTGGGCGGATTCCACACCGGCTTTTTGGGGATTGCGTCAGTCTGAATGATGGGTTCGATCATGATTCCAACCTTGATCGTCCCGGATCCCACACGCGGTTGTCGACTTCCTTTGGGGTATTTCTGTCTCAAGGAACTCCATGGGCAGCCGTTCTTCCGCGTCGCGTCGCTCGCCGCGAGTCGGCATTTGAGTCGAACGCGGTTTCCGGGAATGCTTGGCCTCAATCAATGAGCACCTTCGTGGGATGGCTGAATCTGGATGGCGGGCCGGCGTCGCCGGAACCGCTGACCCGGATGATGGAGCGAGTGGAGCGCTTCGGCCCAGATGGATCCGGAATCTGGGCGGACGGTCCCGCGGCCATTGGCCATTCCCGGCTGTGCATCACGCCGGAGTCGCTGAAGGAAACATCCCCTCACGTCAGCCGCGATGGGCGGCTCATCCTCGCCTATGACGGGCGACTCGATCATCGCGAGGACCTGCTTGCCGCTCTCGGGCTCCCAGTCTCGGAATTGCGACTGCCGGATCCCGAACTCCTCCTGAAGGCGTATGACAAATGGGGTGAATCCTGCGTGGACCACCTCGACGGGGAATTTGCCTTCGCGCTCTGGAATCGGGAAACACGGACTCTTTTTTGTGCCAAGGATCCCTTTGGCCGCCGAGGATTCCATTACGTTGCCGATTCCCGGCGCTTCCTGTTTGCCACCGATATCAGCGCCCTGCTTGCCGCCCCAGGAGTACCACGCGCCCTGGAGGATCGGAACCTCGCCAAGGCGCTGGGGGCGCGAACCGTTCAATCGGATGCCGACTCGACATTCTATCAGGGAATCAAACGTCTCCTCGGTGGCCGAACCCTTTCGATCAAACCAGGCGCGCCCCCGCACCTCCGGACCTACTGGCAACTCAGCATGGAGCCCGAGATCCGTCTCGGACGTTCCGAGGAGTACGCCGAAGCGCTGCGGGAAATGCTGGAATGCGCCACGCGCTCGGCGTTGCGAACCCACCATCCCGTCGCGGCCATGCTCAGCGGCGGGCTCGATTCCACCGGAGTCGCCTGTCTCGCAGCGCGCGAACTGGCCGCAAGGGGACAATCGCTCATCACCGTCTCCAACATTCTCCCCAAGGAATTCCAAGGCGAGGAATGGACCCGTGATGAAAGCCGCTTCATTCAGGATACGCTAAACCAGTATCCCAACATGGAGCCCCACTGGGCGCTGGGCCTGCGATACCCGGTGGTGTCCTTCGACGACGAGTACTTCAGCTGGCACGACGGTCCGGATCGGGACACCAAGTCGTTTCGCACCCGGGAATTGTTCGAGCTGGCCGCGGCCCGCGGCGCCCGCGTTACGCTGGGGGGCAGCGGCGGGGACATGGCCCCGTCCTTCCGGGGAACCGGGTACCCGCTTCAGCTCGCACGCACCGGTCACTGGCTCAACCTCATCACTCAAATTCGCCTGCAGGCGCGGCAACGAAACATGACCGCCGCCGGCATCTTCCGGCGCGAGGTGGTCCGCCCCTTGGTGCCCGCCTGGCTCCGGAACTGGAACGATCGACTCCGCCACGGCGACCGCGGTCGCAGTGAATTCCCGCTCCTGAATCCCGAGTTTGCGGTCCGCCTGGGTCTCGGGCCGAACTCGACGAGTCCTCATGCGCCGATGCGCCATGAGGATTTCCGGAAGAATCAGGTGGAGTTGTTCAATGCCGTCGGAGGTCCCGGGGGCGCCATGTGGTCCCGCGTGCACTGCCCCACCATGGAGAGTCCGCAGCCTCTCCTGGATCCACGCATTTGGTCCTGGTGCCATCGCGTTCCCGTGGGCGAGTTCGTCCGCGATGGCATGCCCCGAAGCCTCTATCGGCGCGCGCTGCAGGACGTCCTGCCAGAGTCGGTTCTGAAGCGCACCAGCAAGGGCTGGTTTGCCCCCGACTACCAGCAGCGGATCACCAACTGCCGTCCGGCCATTGAGGCGTTTCTCGAACAACATTCCCGAGGCAACCGAGTTTGGGATTATGTGAATCGCCCCCTCGTCGAGGACACCCTCGCGCGTCTCAGCCAGCCGGGGTCCGGCGAGTGGTGGGACAACCGCTTCCAGCTCGTCCTTTGCAACGGCATGCGGATCGCCCACTTCATTTCCTGGATCCACCGGAGCGCCGATGTGCATGCCTGACCAGAACTCCCGCCGGCATTCCCGGAAGGACGCGTCGCAGAATCCGAAAAAGTCACCCTAAACGGCTTGCGGTGCGACGCCGGGTGCAGGGAGGCTTCTCCCATCCTGACGGTGCCGGACCTGCCCAGTTCAGAGGATTTCCGCGCCACGTCGCGAAGGGCAGCGTCCCTCCGCCGTTTTGTCCAAGAACCATGTCCCCATGTCCAACGCCCCCGCTGCGGTATCTTTCAGTCTCAACGGCCGCACCTACGCCGTGCCGGCCCGCCGGATCGCCGTGATCTGCCTCGACGGCTCGGCTGACGAATACCTCGACGTCGCCCTCGCCCGTGGCCGGATGCCGAACCTCCATCGCATCGCCCGCGAGGGCTACCGCGGATTCGCCCGCGGCGCCATGCCCAGCTTCACCAACGTCAACAACAGCTCCATCGTCACCGGCGTCCCCCCCTCGGTGCACGGCATCGGCGGCAACTTCTTCTACGACGCCGCGTCCGGTCGCGAGGTCATGATGAACTCCGCCTCCTTTCTCCGGGTGGAAACCCTCTTCCCGTCCGCGCAGCGCGCCGGCCGGAGGGTCGCCGTGGTCACCGCCAAGGAGAAGCTGCGCGACATCTTCGCCTCGGGACTCATTCCGCTGGGCGGCATTGCCTTCTCCTCGGAAAAGGCGAGCCAGGCCCAGGTTGCCACCCACGGAATCGAGGGCGTTGAAGCATTGGTCGGCCCGACCCCACCGATCTACAGCGGCAGCGCTTCCGTCTATGTGCTCCAGGCCGGCGTGAAGCTCATGGAGACCGGGCGTGCCGACTTCCTCTACCTCAGCACCACCGACTTCATGCAGCACAAGTACGCCCCGGAGGCACCCGAGGCGGTCGACTTCTACGCCGAGCTCGATGACGCCATCGGGGACCTCCTTGGACTCGGGGCAATCGTCGGCATCACCGCCGATCACGGCATGAACGCCAAGCAGCGCACCGACGGCTCGCCCAACGTCATCTATCTGGAAACCGAACTCACCCGCCAGTTTGGCGACGGATTCCGCGTGATTCTGCCGATCACCGATCCCTACGTGGTTCACCACGGTGCCCTGGGTTCCTTCGCCCAGGTCCATTTGCCGGAGGCGCTCGCCGCCAAGCCCGGCGGCGTGCAGGAGATTCTCGACTGGCTGCTGGTCCAGCCCGGGATTACTGAAGCCCTGCCCCGCGCCACCGCCGCCCGGCTCATGGAACTGCCGCCCGACCGCATGGGCGACCTCGTCGTCTGCTCCGGACGCAACGTGGTGCTCGGCCGGACTCCGGAACATCACGATCTCAAGGCCCTCGAAGGCGGCCTGCGATCCCACGGCGGCCGCTACGAGGAGATGGTGCCC
>CANGMO010000129.1 GCA_947454295.1 Verrucomicrobiota bacterium
CGTTCGCCGCCCAAGCCGCCTGAAGGCGGTACTCCAAACGGGCTGCCGTGTGTGGTGGCCATTCCTGGCCAGGGCGTGGATTCGATGCGTGCAAGCTCCTGACGGATGGCGAGGAGACGCGGTGGGGTTAGGTCCCGCCTGCTTGGAGTCCCGTCTTCAGACGGTCTTCGTTCGCCGCCCAAGCCGCCTGAAGGCGGTACTCCGAACGGGCTGCCGTGTGTGGTGGCCATTCCTGGCCACGGCGTGGATTCGATGCGTGCGAGCTCTTGGCGGGGGGCGAGGAGACGCGGTGGGGTTTGGTCCCGCCTGCTCGGAGTCCCGTCTTTAGACGGTCTCCGCTCGCCGCCCTAGCCGCCTGAAGGCGGTACTCCAAACGGGCTGCCACGATTCGGAACGATCAATCATTGGGTTTCAGACCGCCTCGGTTACTCCCAGCGCGGTTCGCGGTGATGGAGGTGTCGGACGAGGAAGTCCATGCGGCGGCGGCTGGCATACGGGGTTTCGGCGGCGCCGTGGTTCACGCCGGTCATCACCAGCAGATCAAAATCCTTCCCCGCCTTTTCGAGGGCGTTGACCACCTGCATGGTCGAGGCCGGATCCACGTTGGTGTCCATCTCACCCACCACCAGCATCAGATGGCCCTGGAGCTTGGCGGCGTCCTCGACGTTCGACGATTTGCGATACGCCTCATCCACCGGCCATCCCAGCCACTGCTCGTTCCACCAGATCTTGTCCATGCGGTTGTCGTGGCATCCGCAATCGGCGACGCCGACCGAATAAAAGTCGCCGTGGTCGAGCAATCCGCGCAGAGCGTTTTGCCCGCCGGCGCTGCCGCCGTAGAGACCCACGCGGGTCAGATCCATCCAGGGACGGCCCGCGGCGGCGGCGCGGATCCAGGCCTTGCGATCGGGGAAGCCGGCGTCGGCGAGATTCTTCCAGCAGACGTCATGAAACGCCTTCGACCGCTGGCTGGTGCCCATGCCGTCCATCTGCACCACGACGAATCCCAGTTCCGCGAGAACGTGCTGACGCAGCAGCCGTCCAAATTCCTTCGGAGCAAACGCCGCCTGGGGGCCGGCGTAGATTTCCTCGACCACTGGATAGTTGAGGGCGGGATTGAAGTGGGACGGACGAATGATGACGCCGTGGATTGGTGTCGTGCCATCGCGCCCGGGAGCTACGAATCGTTCGGGCACGGACCAGCCGGCGGCGATCAGGGCCGTCGCATCGGCGCGCTCCAGTTCCACGACCAGCGTCCCATCCGAGGCGCGCCGCAGTTCGGTCACCGGCGCCTGATCCACCCGTGACCACGTGTCCAGGAACCAGCGGCGGTCGGGCGAAAAGGTGATCTTGTGGGTGCCATCTCCCTCGGTGAGGACGCGCAGGTCGCTGCCGTCGAAGTTTACCCGGCACAGGTGTAGATAGTAGGGATCCTGATCGGGCCGGATGCCGCCCGCGTAGAACCAGATCTGGTGTCGCGCCTCGTCGACCGACTCCACCTGGCGAACCACCCATGGGCCGCGGGTGATCTGGTTGATCACGCCGCCGGTGCGTGTGTTGATGCGCCAGAGATGGCACCAGCCATCGCGCTCGGACATCCACACCGCCTCGCCGATCGACTCCATCGAATGGAGGTACGTCTTCGCGGTCCAGTCCACGAAGGTCCTGGCCTGCTCCCCGACGATGGTTCGTACGGAGCCGCTGACCGGATCGACACCGAGCCAGCGGTACACTTGATGACCTCGCTGATTGTAGAGGAACCGCAGTTCGCGACTGTCGGAGGTCCATTCCAGATCGAGGTCGCCGGATTCGGTGAACGGGTTCGGAAAGAGGTCGTCGGGAATGTCGGTCCACCGCCGTTCCTCGACCGCCAACAATCGCAGGGAGGGCTTGGGAAGTTTGTCTCCGGGCTTCAGATACGGTTGCGAATGCAGACGCGGCTGGAGTTGGTCGCGTGGGGAGGATTCGATCCAGGAAACGATGCGTTCCGCGCTGCGCGTCGCCTGCACCACCGCGAGCCTGCGCGAGTCGGGCGACCACACCAGCGAGGGGCGATAGGCGTGGTCCGGTGTGCCGTTGGTCGTGGCGGTGAGGAGGGTGCCGGATCTGGCATCGTGCACCTCGACGTTGTGGTGACGCAGGATGGCCGACCAACGCCCGTCGGGAGAAAGCGTTCCCGTTTCAGCCGGCTTTGAAGTGCCTGCGGTTGCGGGCTTGGGTGATTCCAGTTTCAGGGTCTCGGACACGATGGCCCTGGCGGGTTCTCCGGTGGCTTCAAATCGCCCCAACACGGTTCCGGCCCGATCGGTCACCGCCCAGACATGACCGGCAAAGGTGTGCTGCTCCCGTTCCTGGCCCGGGCGAATGCGGCCGTAGGCATTGCGCTGGCCCGAGGCATCGATCCAGAACAGGTCCACGTCATCCTTCAGCTGGTTCACAAAGGTGAGGCGTGTCTCAGCGCCACCGTCCCGGGAACGCACGCGCCGCGTGCCCTCGCCGATGGGTTGAAGCGAGGGTTCGGGTCGTGGATCGGCGGTCAGGGTGGCATCACGACGCGTCCAGCGCCAATGCCTGCCCAGGGCGAAGAAGCTGAGTTCGGAATCGGTTGCTTCGGGCTGGCCGAGATCCAACGCGGTGGGCTCGACCGGCGTCCCCGTGGCCTTGGTCAGCGCCCGCGCCACGACAGGCAGGTCGACGAGCGGGCTGCGGGTTCCGGTCTCCGCGTTGACCTCGATCCACTCAGCGGACTTGGGTCCGGTCTGCACGCGGTACCAGAAGCGGGTGTTGCCCGGCATCCAGTGGGGTTGGATGGACTGTCGAAAGACGGTGTTCTCGGTTCGCTGTCCCAGGCTGAGGGCGCGTTGGTAATCGCTCTTCGATCCCTGCCCCAACAATGACCCCCACGCGAGGGTGGTGATGGCCAGGGTGATGGCGAACCGAAGCAGCGGGTTCAGGAAGGGGCGCTTGGGATGCATGGGGCGGGCGTGAGTCGGGTGGGTCGGCGATGCCGCGGCGGAACGGCGGTGCTTTCGAAGTGAGCCGTCGGCGGTTTTGTGCCAGAAAGCACCGATGAAGTCTTCCCTGGATCTGATCGGAGCGTTGACCTCCTGCCTGCTGGCGTTCGGAACGCTCCGTTCGATGGCGGCCGATCTGCGCGTGGAGTCACCGCGTGACTTTCAGGTCTGCCAGCGCGCCACGCGCCTTGCCGGACCGGTGACCATTCGTGGCAGCGCGTCGGCGCCCGGGTCGGTTTCGATCCGCATTACCGGTCGTGGACTCAACGGTGCCTACGATTCCAACTGGGTGAAGGTGGAATCGATGGGAACCAACGCCGACTTTGCCACCACGCTCACCATTCCCGCCGGCGGTTGGTATACGCTCGCCGTTCGCGATGCGGCGCAGGCGGAGGTGCGGGTGGATCATGTGGGCGTCGGGGAAGTGTTCGTCGGTGCCGGTCAGTCCAATTCGACCAACTACGGCGAGGAGCGTCAAAAGCCCCGAACGGGCAGGGTTTCCACGTTCGATGGGACGACCTGGCGCGTGGCGAATGATCCGCAGCCGGGGACGTTTGACCATTCGGGCGGCGGTAGTTTCTGGCCGTCGTTCGGCGATGAATTGGTCGAGGCCCTGGGGGTTCCGGTCGGCGTGGCCGTCACGGGCAATGGAGCGACCAGCGTCCTTCAATGGCAGCCGAAGGGAACGCGTGTGGGCATTCGGCCCACGGCCTACGCCTTCGTGCGGGAAGTGGGCACCAATTCATGGGAATGCGACGGCGCGCTGTTTGATCATCTGGCCCGGCGCGTGGCACAGCTGGGACCGCGTGGATTCCGGGCGGTGCTGTGGCACCAGGGGGAGAGCGATGCCAATCAGCCGAATCCGACCCCGCGTCGCATCACGGGACCCGAATATGCGGCAGCGCTGGAAACGTTGATCCGTGGTCAGCGTGCGGCGGCCGGATGGGAGATCCCGTGGCTCGTGGCCCTGGTAAGCTACCACGTTCCCGATGATCCGGGCTCCGGGGTGATTCGAGACGCCCAGATTAGCCTCTGGCAGCGCGGCGTGGCATTCGAGGGGCCGGACACCGATGCGTTGCAGGGCGATTATCGCGACAGCGGAGGCCGCGGCGTCCATTTCAGCGGCAAGGGTCAACGCGCCCACGGACACCTGTGGGCGCAGCGGGTTCTCGCCCACCTGCAACACCAGCACGTCATTCAAACTGGGCCGGGAAAGTGAGGGAATTTGGAAAGCAGGATGGGACGCATCCATTCCAAGCTCCCGCCGGCCAAAGTTGTCAGCCGCGCTTCTCCTCAGCGGGACCATCGAGCGCCTGATCTCAGGCCGCTCTCTCCTCCTGCTTTCCTGCTTTCCAAATTGATCCCTCCGCAGCTCGGATTCAGCGGCGGCGGGCCATGAGGGCTTCGATGTCGTCGGCTTCGAGCGGGATGTCGGCCATGAGATTCACATTGCCGTCGCGGCGGATGAGGATGTCGTCCTCCAGGCGCACGGCGAGGCCCTCCTCGCGGATGTAGATCGCCGGCTCCACGGTCATCACCCAACCCTCTTCAAACGGGCGGCTCAGCAGACCGACGTCGTGCACGTCGAGTCCCAGCGGATGTCCACAGCCGTGCATGAAGTACTTCCGGTAGGCGGGCTTGGCCGGGTCCTGCTTGCGGATTTCACGTGTGGTCAGCAGGCCGAGGTCGACGAGCTCCTTCTCGATGGAGGCCTCGCATTCTTTCTGCCATTGCGACCACTTCTTTCCCGGCACGAGGCCGTCGGTCTGCGACTTCAACACGCGCAGCACCGCGTTGTAGACCTGACGCTGACGGCGGGTGAAGCGGCCGTTGACCGGGATGGTGCGGGTGAGGTCGGCGTTGTAGTTGGCGTAGTTCGCACCGACATCCAGGAGGAGCAGGTCGCCGTTTTTGCACACCTGGTCGTTTTCAATGTAGTGCAGCACGCAGGCATTGGCGCCGCTCGCAATGATCGGCGTGTACGCGAAGCCACCGCCGCCGCGCGTGAATTCGTGGATGAACTCGGCCTCCAGCTCCAGTTCGCTGATACCCGGCTTCACTTTGCGGGCCACGCGCTCAAATCCCCGCTGCGTGAGATCACACGCCTTTTGCAGCAGCTCCACCTCGGCTGGCAGTTTGGTGACGCGAAGCATGTGGAGGAGACGGGCCAGCCGCTGGTAGCTGTGAAGCGGGTACTGCGCCTGAAGCTGCTTGATGAACCGGTCGTCGCGCGTCTCAACCTCGGACACCGAGCGCTTGTGCTCGTTGGTGTTGAGATAGACGTGCTCGGCCTCGCACATCAGGCGGCGGAGGAATCCGGGCAATTCGGAAACCCAGTGCACCTCCTGGATCCCGGTGCGCTTGCGTGCTTCCTCGCGGGTGAGCTTGTGGCCCTCCCAGATGGCGATGAGTTCGCTGGTCTCGCGCAGGAACAGCATCTCGCGGTGCTTGGGATCATCGGCGTCGGGAAAGAGCAGCAGCACCGTCTCCTCCTGATTCACTCCGGTGAGCCAGAAGAGATCGGAGTTGGCCACCAGCCGCAGCGAGCCGTCGGCGTTGGTGGGAAGAATGTCGTTCGAATTGACGATCGCCAGGGAACCGGGAAGCAGCAGTCGCGTGAGGCGGGTCCGGTTTTGGACGAACAGCGCGGGGTCAATCGGTGCGTGACGCATGGCGGCAGGAGTCTGGAGTGATGGGACGAGTGCTGCAAGGGTGGGAGAGTGGGCGAGAAGGAAAGGGTGCGCGTTTGATGTGGGTTCGCCATGCTTTCGAAACGATCGATGCACCTGAATCCGTGGATGTATCCGCTGTTGTTCCTGACCGGCCTGGCGGCGGGATTTGTCGACGCCATTGCCGGCGGCGGCGGGCTGATCACCGTTCCGGTGCTGCTGGCGGTCGGCCTGGATTCCAAGGTCGCGCTGGGCACCAACAAACTACAGTCCTCCTGCGGCACCGCGCTGGCCCTGCGTCACTACGCCCGCAGCGGCTGGGTGGACTGGCCGGATCTGCGCGTTGGGCTGGTCGCCTCCTTTGTCGGGGCGCTGATGGGAGCGCTGGCGGTGAATCGCCTCGATTCGGCGTTCTTACGCGGGGTTGTCCCGATCCTACTCCTGGCCATCGCGGGCTACACCCTGGTGTCACCGCGGCTGGGTTCTGATCCCGGGCCGCGGCGCCTGTCGCCGATGGTGTTTGGGCTGGGATTCGGATCCCTGCTGGGATTCTACGACGGGTTTTTCGGACCGGGCACCGGCTCGTTCTGGACCATGGCCTGCGTCGGCGTGTTCGGCCTGGATCTCCTGCGGGCCACCGCCGCCACGAAGGCGATGAACCTGATGAGCAATCTCGCCTCGGTGGTGGTGTTTGCCTGGGCGGGCAAGATCGACTACGGCGTCGCGCTCGTCATGGCCGCCGGTCAGATGATCGGCGGCCGGCTGGGCTCGGGACTGGCAGTGCGTCGCGGAGCCCGACTGATTCGGCCGGTGTTTCTCGCGGTGGTGTTTGCCATCACCGCGAGGCTGCTGTGGCAGCGATTCCGCGGCTGACCCGCCCGCGGCTCAGCCCGGGAAGCCGAGCAGCTTCCGCTGACGAATCATCTCGGCGACCTGCGCCGGAACGCCGGCTTCCCAACCGGGCTTGCCGGTTTGGATCTGCTGCAGCACGTC
>CANGMO010000130.1 GCA_947454295.1 Verrucomicrobiota bacterium
ACAGCGCGGCCGTGATGGCCACCGGCGCCCCGAATCCCGCGGCACCCTCGATGAAGGCACCAAAACAGAAGGCGATGAGAATCACCTGAACCCGCGCATCCGGCGCAATGCCGGCCAGTTGGATGCGCAGGGAATCAAAGCGTCCGGACTCCACTGTCAGGCGGTGAAGGAACATCACGTTCAGCACGATCCACCCAATCGGAAACAGGCCGTAGGCGGCTCCATAGCCCGCCGCGCCCAGAGCGGCATGAAGCGGCATGCCAAAGGCCAGCACCGCGACTCCCAGGGCCGTCGCCAGACCGAGGAGGGCCGCCGTCCAGGCGCGCACGCGCCCCGCAGCCATCAAGCCCAGCAGCACCAGCACCGGCAGCAACGCTACCGCGGTGGAAATCCCGCGATGGTGAAACGGATCGTACGACTGGGACCAGGGCATGGTGGACCCGCGGATCAAAGGGAAGCGATCCAGCCGGGGCAAGGTCTTCTATGGTGTTTTCCCGAGGACTTCTTGAAACCAGGCGGCACAACCCCGGGTTGTTTCCCAAACCCATGGCCTCGCTGCTCGGCCGCGGGCTTGTCAATCCCCCCACCTCGTCGTAACAAACCCCGTGCGTCCCCCTTGGAAATGGCTGCCGGCCTCCGGCTGGAAGCGTTGGCTCGGCATCCTGTTGATGACCTGCGGCAGCTTCGTGCTGCTGGTCGCCACGCTGGTGATCAGCGTGATCATCGCCTGGCAGAATCCAGGATTTCAGTCCTGGGCGATCAGCAAGCTGATGACGCTCTCCCAGCCCGCCTTCAAGGAGGAGGCTGAGTCCGCGCCGCCCCCGACGCCGTCCTACCGCGGCTTCGAGGCGCGCGGCGCCGACGTGCACGAGGTCGCGGACATCTACCGCAACACCAACGTTTGGCGCGTGGAACTGGCCTTCACCGAGGAGGAATGGAGCAAGCTGTCCCCGAAGCGCGTCCCCCCCATCCCCGGCTTCATGCAGCGGGACGGGCGTCCGCAGCTGCGCAACACGAATGCCATTCGCAACGGGCTGGCCGGAGTTCTCGGATTCGAATTCCCCTGGTCCTCGGCGACCGTCGACATTGGCGGCGCCGTCTTCACCAACGCCGGCGTCCGTATCAAGGGAAACGGCACGTTCCTGTCGTCGCTCGGCACCTACAAGCATCCCTACAAGGTGGAGCTCAATCATCACGTGAAAGGCCGGAAGTGGGCCGGCAAATCGACGTTCAACTTCGGCAATCTGACCGCCGATTTCTCCCACGTGGGCGACGCCCTCGGCTACGAGTTCTACCGTGAGGCGGGCGTGCCCGCGCCCCGTACCGCCTTTGCTCGGATGTTCCTAACCATTCCCGGCCGCGCCGAACACCGGCTGCTCGGTCCCTACATCATGGCCGAAAACCCCGATGAAACCTGGGCCAGGGAACGCTTCGGGAAGAAATCCGTAGCCCTCTTCAAGCCGGTCACCTACGAGCTGTTTTCGGATCTGGGAACCAACTGGAACGCCTACGCCGGCATCTATGATCCCAAGACCAAGCTCACCCCGGAGCAGGAGCAGCAGGTCATCCACGCCGTGCAGTTCGTCGCCCACACCTCCGATGCCGACTTCGCCGCGAAGCTGGCGGCCCACTTCGACCTGGGGGAGATCGCCCGCTTTTTCGCCTGCGAAACCCTGCTCTCGAACTACGACGGCATCTATTCCAACGGTCAAAACTTCCTGATGTACCTGGATTCCGACTCCGGTCGGCTGGGGTTCATCCCGTGGGATCTGGACCACAGCTGGGGTGAGTTTCCCTTCCTCGGCAACGCCCAGCAGCGCGAGCACTCCGACATCTGGCATCCCTGGGTGTGGAACAACCGATTCCTCGAACGCCTGTTCGCCGCGGCGCCGTTCCGCGAGGCCTATAAACGCGAACTCAACCGACTGCTCGAAACCCAGTTCGTCCCGGCTCGCCTGAATCGTCGCGTGGACACGCTGGCAGCGGTGGTGCGTCCGCTGGTGGCCGAAGCCTCCACCAACCGTCTTGCCCGTTTCGAGGTCGCGGTGTCCTCGAGCTACAGCGATGGACCGCGCGACGCCGAGCGTCCCGATGCTCCGGACCGCCCAATTTGGCAGGTGAAGCGCTTCATCGAAAACCGGGCGCGGGACGTGCGCGATCAGCTCGATGGGAAGTCCAAGGGCGTTCGCGTCGTCTACAACGCCGAAAAGGACTCGGCCGAACGCCGCCGCCGCGAAAAGCACTGAGCCCCGGATCCGGCAGAGGGATGAATTTGGAAAGCAGGAAAGCAGGAGGAATGCCCCCTGGTCCGGCCTGTCCCCGGTGGCACGAGGCTCCCGCCGAATCGGGTGCGCGGACAATGGCTGGGCCGTTCGCCACAGGATTGGGCGCCGCCCCGTTGACGGTCATGCCTGCTCGGAGTCCCATCTTCAGACGGTCCGCGTTCGCCACCCTGCGCCGCCTGAAGGCGGGACTCCGAACGGGCCGCCACGCCTGGACAACGTTCCGCGCCGAAGGGCGAATTCGGGGCAAGTTAGGGTAAGTCGCGATATCCGGGAAATATCCACCCACCGGGCTCATCAGGAGATTCGCCCTACCACCCCGGGTCTCTCCCACATTCCCTTCCAAAATTACTCCGCTGCCCCTTTCGGTAAGCATAGCCCTCGGCAATGGCTTCAGGTAGGATCGCCGGCTCTGTGAGTGCCGAAGCTGCCATCCTGACCGCTCAAGACCTCGTCTTGAAGCACAACGAACGCGTCCTCCTCGACCACGCCTCCTTTGGCTTGGGACCCGGGGATCGCGTGGGCCTCGTCGGGCGCAACGGCGCCGGCAAGTCCACCTTCCTCCGCATCCTCGCCGGGGAACTGCAACCCGACGACGGACTGATCACGCGTCAGCGCGGCACCATCGTGGGCTACCTGCCCCAGACCTTTGAACTCGCGCCCGAGCAGACGGTGTACGACGCCGTGCGCGAGGGCGGACGTCACGTGCTGGATCTCATCCACGAGTACGAAACCCTTCCCGGACACACCCGTCGCCACGAGGAACTCGAGGAGCAGATCGTCCATCAGGACGGATGGAATCTCGACACCCGCATCCGGACCGCGCTCAACCAGCTCTCCTGCCCTCCCGACGACCGCAAGATCGGCCAGCTCTCCGGTGGCGAGAAACGCCGCGTGGCGCTTGCCCGCGCCCTGGTGGCTCAGCCGGACGTCCTGATGCTGGACGAGCCCACCAACCATCTCGACACCGACTCCGTCGAGTGGATCACCACCTTTCTCGCCAGCTATCCCGGCGGCCTGCTGGTGGTCACCCACGACCGCCATTTCCTCGACCAGGTGGTGAACGGCATCGTGGAACTGCGCAACGGTGTGTTCGAGCGCTACGAGGGCAACTACACCGACTACCTCGTCGCCCGCGCCGAGAAGCTGGCCTCCGAAGAATTGGTCGAACACAAGCGGCAGATGTTCCTGCGCAAGGAACTCGAGTGGGTGCGCCGCCGCCCCAAGGCGCAGACCAGCAAGTCCAAGGCCCGCCTGGACCGTTTCTTCGAGACCGAAGCCGACGCGCCGCCGGCCACCGAAGTGGACATGGACCTCATCGTTCCCCCGCCCCCGCAGATGGGCAACCGGGTGGTCGATCTCGACAAGGTGACCATGGACTTCGGCAACAAACCGCTGTTCACGAATCTGAGTCACGTCTTCGCCAACGGCACGCGCATCGGCATCACCGGTCGCAACGGCCTCGGCAAGACCACGCTGCTCAAGCTGATCCTCGGCGAATTGAAACCCACCGGTGGCGAGATCCGCATCGGGCAGCTGACCCGCTTCAATTATGTCGACCAGTCGCGGCTGCAATTGCGTGACGATCGCACCGTGCTCGACGAGGTCAGCGACGGCACCGAGTGGGTGCAGTGGGGCGAAACCAAGCTCTCGCTCCGCGGCTATCTCAAGCGCTTCCTGTTCACTGATGATCGCATCACCGCAGCGGTGAAGTGGCTGAGCGGCGGCGAACGCAGCCGCCTGCTGCTGGCCAAGGTGCTCAAGCGCGGCGGCAATTTCCTCATCCTCGACGAGCCGACCAACGACCTCGACCTGCCCACCCTCCGCGTGCTGGAGGAGGCGCTCATTTCGTTCCCCGGCTGCGTCCTGGTGGTGAGCCACGACCGCTACTTCCTGAATCGCGTGTGCACCGGCATCCTTGCCTTCGAGGGCCAGGGTCGAGTGGTGTTCAGCGAGGGCAACTACGACTACTACGTCGACAAGAAGAAGCGCACCGAGGCCGCGCTGTCACGCCCGGCACCGGCGGCATCCGCACCGCGGTCCAATCCGGTCGCGGCTGCGGTTGCTCCCGCACCTGCGGCCCCAGCCAAGCCCAAGGGACGCAAACTCAGCTTCAAGGAGCAGCGGGAACTCGAGGGCATGGAGCCGTTGATCCAATCCACCGAGGCCGAGATCGTGAAGCTGGAAGCCCAGCTGGCCTCCCCCGAGTTCTTCAAGACGCAGGGTGCCCGCGCCAACGCGGTCATCACCGAGCTGGAGTCCCTGAAAGAGAAGACCGCCAAGCTGTACGCACGCTGGGAGGAACTCGAAGCCCTCCGCGCCCAGTCGGCCTAGTCCGGCGGCTCCGTAGTCTCCGTCCTCTGTGGACGGCTTTGCGTGCTTGGCGTGGCCGTCGAATGCGGTCACGCCAAGGCGCCAAGACGCGATGATCCAAATTCCGAGGAACCTCAGGGCGTGAGGATCAACACGACCCGCGCAAACCGGGTGGGGTGGCTCGACGGATTGGCGACGGGATCCTGGAAGCGAACCCGTTGCCAGGCTTCATCCATCGCCGACGTCGACAACGCTGCATCGGCTGGCTGCCACGCGAGGAGATCGTCCGAGAACTGAACGCGATACTCGATGCCCGGATGCGTCGACGGATTCCGTCGAACGAACTGGACCTGCAGGCGACCGGATTCGGAATCCCGCCACAGTCGTGGCAGGCCACCGGCGGACTGGTCGGTACCCGTTGCGGCCGGACCGGTTGCCGACAGGTGATACGCGTACCGTTCCAGCAGCGTCAGCCCGCTTGAATCGGGGCTCTCCAGCGCCAGATCGCCACGCCCGTAGAGCGCCACGAGCCAGTCTTCCAGGACGCCGGCTGGCGCCGGCGTCACGGCAACCGGCAGCGAGTACGCGGACTCCAGAAAGGAGTTCACCGCCTGGATGCGGTAGCTGTAGGCCACACCAGGCTGGGCGGCGGAATCCAGGTATGCGGTGCCCGGCGACGGCACAAACTCGAGCGGCGCCCAGTCATGATTGGGATCCCTCCGTTCAAGCAAGTAGTCCGTCGCCCCCAACGAGGCAGTCCATCGCACCGACACCGAGCCATTCGCGTTGGCCCGGGCTTGGAGGATTTGCGGCGCCGCCAGAAAGAGCGGGAAATCGCTGACTACGCGAACCGATTCCATCGCCCAGGTATCCAATCCCGCCCCGCTGTGATAGGGCTGCCGCCACCGGAATTGCGTCTGGGGGGAGTAGGCACCCGCAGGGACCTTGAAGGAATAGTTGTTCCAGGTTCCGTAGGAACCCTGCGAGGCGACGAAAGGAAACAGGAACTGCCAGCCGGTCCAGACGATCCCATTCGTGGAGTACTCCAGAATGACCCCTTCGTCGAAATCGGGGCTATCCCAATAGGGACCATCCACCTTGGAGTCTCCACCAATGCGCATGGAGAAGTTGAACTGGGCGGGTCCGAGAATGGGGATCGGCGCCATCTCCGCCAGGCGCGTCGAGTTGGTGCCAAACCAAAGCGCCGGTTTGTCCCGAAATCCTGCGCCGTGGTCCACGATGCTGCCACCCAGAATTCGTGACCACACGCGTGGATCCGGACCGGCGTCGAAGGAGCTCGCGAGGAGGAGGAACTCGCCCTCCGGAACCACAAAGATCCCCACCGAGGTCTGGGACTCCCCGATCGCGTTGGTGGCGGTGATTTGATACACATAGCGGACGCCAGCGACGATGTTCGTATCCACGTAGTTGGTCTGGCTGGCTGGAAGGCGCGCCAGGGTGTCCAGGCGCGTCGGATCGTCCGTTTGCCGACGCAGCACGTAGCCATCGGCATCCGCAACCGGCTGCCAGTGGATCGTCGCCCCGGAAGGCGCCGTCCCCTCGATCTGGACGATGTACGGAACCGAAGGCGGTTGCGGCGGGGGGACGAATACCGACACCACCGTGGAGTAGTCGGAGTTGGCAACGCCACTTGCCGCCTTGAGTCGATACCACCAGGTCTCACCAACGGACACCGCCGTGTCCGTGTAGTTGGTGCCCGATGCCGATGTCGCCGCCATCACGCTGAAGGGGCCCCATGAATTCATGCCGCGCTCGATCGCATATCCGGTGGCCGACGGGACGGCTTCCCACGAAAACACGACCCGGTTGCTGAGGACCTGGGCCACGGTCAGATTCGGTCTCGCCAGCGGAATAGGGGCGAGCGGAGTGCGGTACTGCAGAGGTTCACTCCAGTCCGATCCCAGCTCAACCGCCACGGCGCGGATTCGGAATTCGTAGCCAGTGTTCGACTGAAGGCCCGCCAGAGTGAGCTGGTTGGTGTTCGCGGGTACGGAGGCGAAATCGCGCCACGAATCGGTTGCGGATTGCCGCACCTGGAGG
>CANGMO010000131.1 GCA_947454295.1 Verrucomicrobiota bacterium
CACCACGACCAGGTTGTGGAAGACTCCCTCCGCCGGGAGCGCAATGTCGATGATCTCCGGAAAATTCATCTGGAACATCGGCAGAAACAACCGCACTGAGGCCGCGCCGATGTAGAAATCCTCCATCGGCGGAATGCCGACGACCGTCGCCGGGTAGATGGCATCCTGGCGATGGGTGATCGCGGTGACGTGAAACACCGGGTACGGCTCCGGCAGGGTGTAGAAGCCGGTGTGATCGCCAAACGGGCCCTCGTCGCGGAGGGGTTCGACCGGATCAATGTAGCCCTCGATGATGAAGTCCGCGTTGGCGGGAACTTCCAACTCGTTGGTCTCGCACTTCACGAGCTCGATGGATTTCCGGCGGAGGTAGCCAGCGAGGAGGAACTCATCGATGCCGTCCGGAAGCGGCGCGGTGGCGGCGAACGGAAACAACGGGTCCCCTCCGAGGACGATGGCCACCGGCATCCGACTTTTCGTCTCGTAGTAGCGGCGTCCGTGTCGGGCAGCGACCTTCTGCAGCTGCCAGTGCATGCCGGTGGTCTGATCGTCATACACCTGAACCCGGTACATCCCGACGTTGCGTTCGCCGGTGTCGGGATCCTGGGTGACCACACACGGAAGCGTGATGAAGCGTCCTCCATCCAGTGGCCAGCACTTGAGAATCGGAAGGTTCAGCAGCGTGGGTGGCGTTCTGGAAATCGTCTCCGGCCGCGTCCAGTCCGGCGCCGGTGGCCAGGGTGTGGCGTGCGACGGTCGGGGCTCAAACCGGTGGATACGTTCCTTGCAGGGGCCGTCCTTTACCCGGCGGGGGCGAGCGTGACGAAGTTCCGCAGCCCGCATCAACAGGGCGAGGGCGTCGCGAAACGAGGTGGGCGGCTTGGCCTTCATCAACGCCCCCAGCTCGGCGGCCACGGCGTCCACGGATTCGGCACCCATGCTCATTGCCATGCGACGTGCCGATCCCAGGGTGTTGATCGCCACCGGAAACGGGGAGACCACACCATTCACGGTAGGCTTCTCGATCAGGAGGGCCTTGCCGCCGCCCGGCGCCTTCATCTCCCGGTCGGCGAGTTCGGTGATTTCGAGTTCGGTGGCGATGGGATCCGAAATCCGGGTGAGCTCGCCGGCACGGTCAAGTGCCGCCGTCCAGTCCCGGAATGATTCGTACGCCATGGCGCGACGCTATCACGCCATTCCGCCCGGGCAAATCACGGTCATGCCGCGAGGCAGTCCGCCGGCAGGCGCCCGCGGCGCGCCTCACGGCGGACCCGGCGGATCATTTCACGCCACAACGGCGCCAGGAACCGCGGGGTCGTGATTCCCTCCAACGCGTATACGGCGGTGGCGTGCGTGAGATCGATGTCCGAGACCAGCAATTCGGCACGGCTGTTTCCCGCGAGGCGGAGCACCGAGGCATCCGCGGCGAGAATCTTGGAATCGCCCGCCGACCAAAGTCCGTCGCCCTGCGGCCCGACGGAATTCGCGAAGACGTAGGGCACCGCGTTTTCAAAGGCACGCGCCGCGATGCCGTCCCGGCCGCCGCGCTTCCTGCGAGACACGGACAACGGGTCCAATCCGGCGTTGGGGTGAAAGATGATCCGGGCGCCGGCCATCACCGGCAGCCGCACCAATTCCGGATAGCGTCGCTCGTGACAAATGAGGGCGGTGGAGGGAATGCCGTCGATGTCGAAGAGCGCGAGATGTCGCCCGGGGGAAAAGGTGGCGCGGTCTCGTGCGGTGAGATGGCACTTGTCGTAGCGATACACGGCCTGCCCCTTGCGGTTGAAATGCACCAGGGAGTTGAACGGCTTCCGTCCGGCGAACCACGGGGTGCCCAGCAGCACGTGGACGTGTGCCTCCGCCGTGGCCGATCCGAGTTCCCGGAGCATTCCATGAAGCCGGGCGCGAGTGATCGATTGGAAATCGCAATTGTAACCGGTGGTTGCGCATTCCGGGAACAGCACTACGTCCGCACCGAGACGCGCGGCACGACGGATCGTCGCCTCGATCTGCCGCTGGTTCTCGTCGAGCGTGGGTTGGAAGCGCATCTGAGCCACCGCAATGCGGAGGGATGTCCGGACAGGGGGGGCCGGAGGGCGGGACATGGCCGGCAGCCTAGGCAGCCGCATGGCCGAAGGCAATCGGTCGGGGATTCCCTTTGATTTCCGTGCGGGGGCTCGGTGCATGATCCGCCGTGCCTGCAAGCTGGACCGACACTCATTGCGCCGTCTGCGGCGGCCTGGATGGCGCCTCGATTCTCAACGTGCCCCATGCGGATGCGCCGGGCGGCGTCACCTATGTTTGGCGATGCGGCCTATGCGGGTTGCGCCGTCTGCGGCCGCGTCCCGGTCCTGAAATCCTGGGCCGCTACTATTCCGAGGCGGCTGGCTACAACGCCTTCGTCGGCCGGCGCCGTGGTGCGCGGGCTCAGCGCGTTTGGGATTTTCTCCGTGACTGCCGTTCCCGCCCCGCAGGCGCTTCCACCGCTTCCCGATGGTTGGCCCCGCTGGGCGGTTGGATCGCTGACTGGGCCTTTGACATCAACGTGCCCATCGACGGTCGCAAAGGGCTGCGTGTTCTTGAGGTGGGCTCGGGTTACGGGGACATTCTCATCTATCTCCGCTCCCGCGGATGCGAGGTCCTGGGAACCGACCTCAGCGAAGCGGCCTCGCGCAAGGGAGCGGAGCAGGGGGTGGAGATTCGCGTCGGCAACCTGACGGACCTCGGGCTTCCGTCGGCGTCATTTGATGCCGCCATTCTGAGCCACAGTCTGGAACACCTCCCCGATCCCAATGTGGAACTGGCGGAACTGGCGCGCGTGCTGCGTCCCGGGGGACGCATCCATCTGGCGGTGCCCAATGGCAATGCCGTGCGTCTCGCCCTGGATGGACGTGACTGGGCGCATCTCTCTCATCCCTTTCACTTCTGGTACTTTGATCCGCGAACCATCCAGCGCATTCTCGCTAAGCATGGATTCGTGCCGGTCGAGCGGCCCTATACCACCACGAGACATCATGCGCTCCTGAGCTGGCGGGATCAGAGTTCGAGCCGCGGGTTTCTGGCGGCCACCCGCGGTCTGCTGGCCTTCCTGCGTGAATCCTGGCGTCGGCCTGGCGGCGGGGACGTCCTTCGCGTGGTGGCAGAGCTCCGGGGAAAAGAGGCGGGCGATGCGCTGCTGGCTCGACTCGATCGGGACCGCAGTGGTACGAAGCCCTCCGAAACCAATATCTCATGAGCGCCGAAGCCCGTCTCCGCGATCTGCATCTTGAACTTCCCAAGGCCCCCAAACCGGTGGCCGTTTACAAGCCGCTCGTGGTGAGCGGCTCGCATGCCTATGTCTCGGGCCACGGCCCGTTGCGCACCGATGGCACCCTGATCCAGGGCGTGGTGGGCAAGGATCTCACTCTCGACGAAGGCAAGGCCGCCGCGCGTCAGGTCGGACTCGCAATTCTTGCCACGGTGAAGGAGCAGCTGGGCTCGCTCGATCGCGTGAACCGCGTGGTCAAGATCCTCGGCATGGTGAACACCGCCGCCGATTTCTACGATCATCCCAAGGTGATCAATGGATGCAGCGAGCTCTTCGCCGAGATCTGGGGCCCGGACAAGGGCATCGGCGCGCGGAGCGCGGTGGGCATGGGACCGTTGCCCGGCAACATTGCCGTGGAGATCGAGGTCATCTTCGAACTCGTCTGATCCACCCCGATGGACGCCGCCTGGTATCAAGTTCGCAACGCCGCTGAGGTCCCGTCGCCGGCGCTCCTCGTGTATCCCGAGCGCATCGAGCGGAATCTCGCCGCCATGATCCGCATCGCCGGTGATCCGGGGCGGCTGCGTCCGCACATCAAAACGCACAAACTTCCCGAGCTGGTGCGTCGCCAGGTTGCACTGGGGATCACGCGCGTGAAGTGCGCGACAATCGCCGAGGCCGAGATGGCGGCGCTGGCCGGCGCCGAGGATGTGCTGCTCGCCTGCCAGCCGGTGGGCCCCAATGCAGAACGTCTCGTGGAACTTGCCGTCCGCCATCCTGGCACGCGCGTCTCCGCCGTGCTGGACAATGTGGCCTCCGCCAGGGCGCTTTCCGATGCCGCGGTGCAGGCCTCGACTCGGGTCGGTGCCTGGATGGATCTTGATGTCGGTCAGCATCGCACCGGCATCGCACCGGATGCGTCGGCCGAGGCGTTGTATCGCACGCTCGCCGGACTTCCCGGTCTTGAGCTTCGCGGACTGCATGCCTACGACGGTCATCTGCATGACGCGGATCCGGCGGCTCGAAAGGCTACCTGCGACGCCGCGTTTGCTCCGGTTGAGGCGCTGCGTGCGCGGCTGGAATCCGCGGGGCTTCCGGTGCCGGCGGTGGTGGCCGGCGGCACGCCCACCTTCCCGATGCATGCGCAACGCGAGGGCGTGGAACTCAGTCCGGGCACCTGTGTGTTGTGGGATGCCGGGTACGCCAAGAAATTGCCGGATCTGGTGTTTGAGCCGGCCGCCGTGCTGCTTACTCGGGTGGTCAGCAAGCCGACGCCGCAGCGGTTGTGTCTGGACCTGGGGCACAAGGCCGTCGCCTCCGAAATGCCGCAGCCGCGCGTCGTTTTTTTGAACCTTCCTGGTGCGACTGCGGTGGCGCACAACGAGGAGCATCTGGTGGTCGAGGGAGTCGATGCTGCGTCGTTCGCTGTAGGGGACTGCGTCTATGCGCTTCCCTGGCATGTCTGCCCTACGGTTGCCCTACACCAGGAGGTGTGGGTGGTGCAGGATGGACAGGCTTCGGCGCGCTGGACGGTGACCGCGCGGGCACGTCGAATTGATATTTGATCCGCGGGACAATTCTGCCGATGACAGTGGGACTCTGGCGTCCGGATGAACCGGGCGGCCGTTAACACTCAGACACGCAGACGACACCATGTTTGTTTTTGATGCACATCTCGACCTGGCGATGAACGCCGTCGAGTGGAACCGCGACCTCACCCGCCCCCTTCAGGAAATTCGCGCCGATGAGTCCCGTCTCAAGGACAAGCCGGATCGCGGACACGGAACCGTCTGCTTTCCGGAAATGCGCCGCGGCGGTGTGGGACTCTGTGTCGCCACCCAGATCGCGCGTGTGGAGCATCACGCGTGGAGCCCGGTGGCCGGGTGGCGTTCGCCGGCGCAGGCGTGGGCGATGACCCAGGCGCAGCTCGCGTGGTATCGAGAAATGGAGGAGGCCGGCGAGCTGGTCCAGATCCGTGATCGCGCCGCGCTGGAGGCGCATCTCGCCAACTGGCCCGTGCAGGCGGCGAGCACCCAGGAGGCGCCTCACGCCAACAAGCCGGCGATCGGCTACATTCTCTCCCTCGAAGGCGCGGATTCGCTGGTGACCATGAGCCACCTCGAACGTGCCTACGGCTACGGGCTTCGGGCCATCGGGCCGGCCCACTATGGACCTGGCGTGTACGCCAACGGCACCCACGCCACCGGCGGACTCAACGCGCGGGGACGCGAGCTGCTGACCGAAATGCGGCGGCTTGGAATTCTCCTCGACGCCACGCATCTCTGCGACGAGGCGTTCTGGGATGTGATGAAGCTGTGGGACGGACCGGTTTGGGCCAGTCACCAGAACTGCCGGTCGCTGGTGCCCGATACGCGCCAGTGGACCGACGATCAGATTCGCGAACTCATCCGCCGCGACGGCGTGCTGGGTGCGGTGTTTGATGCGTGGATGATGGTGCCGGGCTGGGAACGCGGAAAAACCACTCCGGTCTCGGCGCATCTCAAGCTCGAGCGGATTGTCGAGCACATCGATCACATCTGCCAGCTGGCCGGCAATGCGCGTCACGTGGGCATTGGCTCGGACCTCGATGGGGGCTTTGGCATTGAGCAGACGCCGCAGGATCTTCAATCCATCGCCGAACTGCAGCGCCTCCCAGCCCTGCTGCGGGCGCGCGGATTCTCCGAGGCCGACGTTTTCGGACTGGCGCACGGGAATTTCCTTCGCGTTCTCCGCAACGCGTGGACCTGAACTGATCGAACCTGGAACCGCGTCGGGTGTGGAATCCGGCCGGTTTGGAAAAAGAAAACGGCGCCGGGCATGAAGCCGGCGCCGTGTTCTTGTCTTGGGACGAAGTTTGGGGTCGCGACGGAGGAGCGGGAATCCGCACTCGCGGCGATGCGTCCTTAGCCCAGACGGTAGGTGATGCGTGCCTTGTTCAGGTCGTAGGGGGACATTTCCAGGCGCACGCGGTCGCCAGGGGTCAGTCGGATGAAGCGCTTGCGCATCTTGCCCGAGATGTGGGCGAGGACGATGTGCTTGTTGTCGAGTTCGACGCGAAACATCGTTCCGGCGAGCACCGTGAGGATCTTCCCTTCGAGTGAAATATGTTCTTCCATGATCGAACGACTAAACGGCTCATGCGGCCCAGCCGGGGACTTCGGGCGTTTTTGGGGGGATACGGAACGGGACTGGAACCATCCGTCTCCAGTTTGGGTCCAAAAAGCGGCGCGGGTGGAATAAACCGGACCCGCGCCGTTGAAAATCTAAATCCGGCCCGTTTTCAGGGTCGGCAAAGCCGGGGAGGCTTAGTAACGGGGACGGAAACCGCCCTC
>CANGMO010000132.1 GCA_947454295.1 Verrucomicrobiota bacterium
ACGACGAGGCATCCTGCGATCAAGGCCGCGCTGCTTCCAAACCACCGGGACAAATGGGGAGAACACATGGGGAGGTGACCCGAGGATGCGCCATCGCTTCGAGGCGGTCCACCATCTCCGATCAAGTCATGCCTCTTCGGGGCCAGATCACGGCTTCCCCGGAGTCGTCCCATCCTTGAGCCGACGGTGCCACACCACCTTCAATCGATGCCCCTCCACCGGCTTCAATTCCACCCCGCGATCACGAAGCGCCGTCCAAAGCTGCAGAATCCGCCCGGACCGGGTCATCGCCACATAACCCGCAGGCGGCACATACAGTTCGTCGGATTTGCGCGACATGAGGCTTGCCACCGACATGCCCGCCGCAGGCGGCGCCAGGGAAAGTTCGGCCGCGAAAGGCTTGGCCTCGATCAGGGGTTTCTCGTCGGAATGCCGTTTCGGAAACTCCAAGAATCCCTCCGGGAGATCGATCCGGGACAAACGTTCCACGCCGCGTCGCAGCTTGAGTCGCGTCAGGAACCCATGCAGCGGAACGTCGAGCGCATTGAACCAATCGGAACTCCGACCTTCGAGGCGATGGTAGGTGAGATTCGAGTACTCCTCGACTGCGTCGACGATCGTGAGGCGACTCTTATAAAACGGGTGCAGTGGGCCGCCGCTGCCGGCAAACCACGGCTCCCCGGAAAGTGGTGGCGAAAACTCGGCTGCAAGGATCGGGGATTCGTCGCGGACTGTTGCAATGCGCCACACTCCGACGGCAGTCAATCCGACGGCAGTCAATCCGACGGCCGCCAGCAGCAACCATCGGAGCGAGGCAAGGCGACGTGTCACCCTCCCTCCTTCACTACGGATACTTCGTTTCATCGATCACCTCCGAGGCGTACTTCGCCGCCGACTGGGTCGGAAACACCTTGATCACGTTGGGTCTTAACTCCATGAGCGTGTAGCCATTGAGGGCGAGAATCTCTTTGAGTGTTCGACGGAGCGTTTGGGGTCCGGTGGCGAGCCGATTGGTTCGGGAGGCAGCGCGAACCATCAAATCCTCGAATCTCTGGACAGTGACAGTTGCAACTCCATTGGTTCCAGGGGTAGCGCGAAGTTGGATCCAATCTCCATCCAGTCCGGGTGCATAGAAGGTCGTGAAGGCAGCTGCGGGATCCAACCGTCCGGTTACCGCATAGTAATGAACGGCGTCAGCCATCGAAATCGTTGCTCCAGCGGGCAACCGTATTCCGAGGATTTTGTTCTCCAGGCGGGAACGGTAGGCGCGCAGCCAACTCCACAGACTCGGATAGCTGAATCGCACGGGCCCCATGACGCTCTTACCCCACATCGTGGATGGCGGCGGAAGATTCAGAATCGGCCGTTCGGGGTCGGGTGCCAGAGGCTTCAGTGTCACGGGGCGGAAGCCCAACCCAACCCCGATGGACTGGGTAAGATCCGGTTCATTGGTCAGGGATTTCAGAAACTGCGCCGACGAGGACGCGGTGGGCATCGCCGGAGGGAACACGGGGCCCGAAGCGAGTGGCGTCGACGACGGAACGGCAGGTGGTGCCGGCGAATCAGGAACTGCCGCAACTCGTCGTTCGTGGAATAGCCACCACCCCGCTGAGGCCAAGCCCACCGCCATAAGACCACACGCAACGACGATCCAGTGGGGGCGGCGATTGGCAAATGGAGGCTCCATGGAATTCCCAGGCTGTCGGCGGTCCGGGCAGACGCAGGCGAATCCAATCGACCTCCCAGCCGGAAAATCGTTCAAAGCCCGCGGCGGCGCTTCCTCTCGCTCCGGATAGCCCCTTCCCGCCCGGGAAATCCTTGGCAAGGCGACGCGGTGTCCGCACGGTCACTCACCCACTTCCCGATGGATTCCCTCCTGCATCCCTGGCGTCGCCTCCGGCTGGCGCTCGGCACCGCGCTGCTCCTGCAGTTCGCCGGCCCGCTTGCCGCCGCCCCGCTCCTGGTGGAAACCCTCCCGGCGGCCGGCACAAGGGTCGAGGGACTCACCACCATGGAGGTGCGTTTCGACACCGCCGTTTCGGGCGTCGATGCCGAGGACCTGCTGGTCAATGGCTCACCCGCCACTTCGGTCGCGAGCGCTTCGTCAGCGGTCTACGTCTTCTCGTTTCCCCAGCCCGCGGGAGGTGACGTGGAGTTTCGCTGGCGGAGCAACGCCGGCATCGTCGATGCCAGCCAGCCCAGCCAGGTGTTTGGCGGTGGATCCTGGAAGGTCACCTACGATCCCGCACTGGCCCGCCGGCACGTCATGATCTCGGAATTCATGGCGGAAAATGACGTCACGCTGTACGACGATGACTGCGATCGCCCCGACTGGATCGAGCTCTACAACGGCGGTACCACCGTGGTGAATCTGCTCGACTGGTCGCTGACCGACGACGACGCGCAATTGGGCAAATGGAAGTTCCCGGCCTACGACCTGCAGCCGGGGGCGTATCTGGTGGTGTTCGCCTCCCAGAAGAACAAGACCTTCCTTCCGGCGCGCGCCTGCCGCACCCACGCCAACAGCCTCGCCAGCTTCCACACCAATTTCCGGCTCGATCCCGGCGGCGAATACCTCGCGCTCGTCGCACCCGACGGCGAGGTTATCTCGGACTTCGGTCCCGCCTACCCCCCGCAGCGACGCGACGTAAGCTACGGCCGCGATCCCTCGACACCTGCAGTGGTGGGCTACTTCACCAAGCCAACACCCGGTTCCGCCAATGCCACCACCGGGGATGGGTTCGCGCCGCCGGTTCAGTTTTCCCGACCGGGTCTCACCTTCGTCGATCCCTTCCGCTTGTCGCTCCACAGCGACCGTCCGGATGCGACCATCCACTTCACTGCCGACGGCTCGTTTCCCACACCCGGAGGCGTCTCCACGCGCGTCTACTCCGGCCCCATCCTCATCACCAACACCGTCCAGATTCGCGCCCGCGCCACCGCGCCAGGACTGTTGCCGGGGGCTCCTTCGAGTGAGACCTACCTGATGTTGAGCGAAGATCTCAACCAGCTGGCGACGATGACCTCCTCGATCCCGATCCTGGTCCTCACCACACTCAAGAGCACCAGCATCGGTGCGTCGGCAAATACGCCGATTCACCTCAGCGTGTTCGAGCCCCGAGACGGACGGACCACCCTGACGACGCGTCCCACGCTGACCACACGCGGCGGCATCAAGACCCGTGGCTCCAGCACCGGCGGTCAGGCGCAGTCCAACTTCGCGATCGAATGGTGGGACGAATTCAATCAGGACCGCGACCTGGAGATTCTGGGCATGCCCAAGGATTCGGAATGGGTCCTCTACGCCCCGAGCGATCTGGATCCCACCATGATCCACAATCCATTCACCATGGGGCTGAGCCGTCAGATGAACTTCCCCGCCCCGGATACCCGGTTCGTGGAGGTGTATCTCAATCGCGGCGGCCCGGTGAAATCCACGGATTGGTTCGGCCTCTACGTGCTCATGCAGAAGCCGGGCCTCGCCAAGGGACGCATAGAGGAACCCAAGGCCGCGCCCGAGGATGTCAATCTTCCCGAAGTCACCGGCAGCTACCTGTTCAAGACCGATCGCCTCGATCCCGGCGATTCCGGGTTCAGCGCCGGCGGCACATTGAATGCCTACGTGGAGCCCAAGGAGCGCGAGATGCGTTCGCCGCAGCGCGCACCGCAGGTCGCCTACCTCGGCCAGTTCTTCCGCAACCTCGACAACTCCCTGAGGGCGACCAATCCGAATATGCGGGACCCCGTGCTGGGATACCGGGCCTATCTCGATCTCACCAACTTCATCGACTACCACATCCTCGAGTTGCTGAGCGGACAAGTGGATGCCATCCGGCTCAGCTCCTACTTCTACAAGCCGCGGAACGGCCCGCTGAAATACGGCCCTCGCTGGGACTATGACCGCGCTTGGGAGAGCAAAGGTGACGATCGCGACAACAATCCACGCGTCTGGGACACCGGCGGCGGATTGTTTGGCGTCCCGTGGTGGAATCGCCTGCTGACCGATCGCGACGCATGGCAGACCTGGATCGACCGCTGGACCCTGCACCGTCGGACCACGCTGTCGCAGGCGAACATGTTCGCCTTCATCGACTCGCTGACCAACCAGATCCGCTACAGCCAGCCGCGCGAGGTGCAGAAGTGGTCCATCACCGCGCCCCGCGTGAACTATCCCAACGAGATCGGGATCATGAAGTCATGGATCTCGAATCGGCTGGTTTGGATCGACGTCCAGTTTGCCTCCGCGCCCGTGTTGTCGGTGCCCGGTGGACCGGTTCCTTCCGGCACCGCCCTCAACGTGGTGCGGCCGGCCAGCGTCTCCAGCTCCACCAACGTCACCATTTACTACACGCTCGATGGCACGGACCCGCGTCCGCCCGACGGCATCGCGACGCCCACGGCGCTGATCTACACCGGCCCCATCGTCATCACGACCAACACACGGGTCACCGCCCGCCTGCTCGACAAGGGACGCATTCAACGCAGCACCCTGGCCACCTCGCCGTGGTCCGCGCCGGTGGCCGCCACCTATGTGGTGACGCCTCCGGCCCTGGTGCTGACCGAGTTGATGTATCATCCCGCGCCGCCACCGCCGGGGTCCACCAACGGCCCGGGGGATTTCGAATTCGTGGAGGTGAAGAACATCTCGTCCGCGACCGTGAATCTGGCCGGCTACCGCTTCACTTCCGGAATTCACTTCAGCTTTGCAGGCACCAACGCCATCAGCGGACTCGCCCCCGGACAGCGCGCCGTCGTGGTGCGCAATCGCGAGGCGTTTCTCTCCCTGTATCCCGGACTGGAATCCTCCATCGCTGGGGAATACACGGGCCAACTCTCCGGCAGCGGGGAACGTCTCACACTCACCGGGCCTGCCGGCGAAGGGATCTTCGATCTCGACTACTCCAGCGCCTGGCGGCCGATCACCGATGGTCTGGGTTTCTCACTGGTCCTGCGGGACGAACACACCATCCCCGCTGCGCTCAACGACCCCGCCCGCTGGCGTCGCAGCAGCCGACCCGGTGGATCGCCCGGCGCGCTGGATCCCGAGCCCGGCGCGGAGCCCGCGCACATCGTGATCAATGAAGTCCTCGCCGCGCCGTCCGCCGATGGCGGCGACTGGATCGAACTGTTCAATCCGGAGAATCGCGATGTCGACGTGAGCGGGTGGTTTCTGACCGACACGCTCGCTGATCCGCGCCTCGCGCAGCTTCCCGTCGGATATCACGTGCCTGCCCAGGGCTACCTGGTGATTCCACGCAAAGCCTTCACGCCAGCGCCCGGAGTTGGATTCGGCCTGTCCGCCAGCGGCGATCAAGTCTGGCTGTTGTCCGCCGATGCCTCGGGCGCGCTCACCGGCTGGTTGCACGGCGGCTCCTTCGGCGCCTCCCTGCGCGATGTCAGCTACGGACGCGAGCTCGCCGCCGACGGGCGCGAGCATTTCACACTGCAGTCCAAGCCCACCCCAGGCGCGGTGAACGCCGGTGCGTTGGTGGGCCCGGTGATCCTCTCAGAACTCGCCCCCTCGAGGTCCATCGCCGCGGGCGCCGTCGGCATTCGCGACGCGTTCATCGAGCTGGCGAACCTCAGCACGGCTCCCGTGGCGCTGTTCGATGCCGTCGCCACACACCGCACCTGGCACCTGCGTGGTGACGTGGACTTCGAGTTCCCGTCCGACACGTCGCTCGCCCCCGGAGAACGCATTCTGGTGGTGGAGTTTGATCCCACCCTGGACCCCTTCGAGCTCGCCGGGTTCCGCGTGCGCCATCGCATCCCGGAGTCCGTGCGCGTATTCGGCCCCTGGCAGGGCGGCGCCTCGGCTGCGGGATTCCACGTGCGTCTGATGCGACCGGCTCCCAGCGTCGATGGTGCCGGCCCCGAAGTGGCCGTCGAAGACGCGATACTCGCCAACGCCAGCGCCACGGCCGATGGATTTCGTCGGGGATGGAGCTTCGCGCGCCGGATTCCCCCAGCGTCAGCCACCGATGTGACCCAATGGGCCGCCACCCCCAGCACCCCGGGTGAACTCGACGACACGCTCGACGGCATTCCCGACGGGTGGGCACGGCAACACGGACTTCCACTCCCGGCCGGCCCGGCGGCCACCGATGCCGACACCGACGGCGACGGCTTTAGCGATCGCGCCGAAGAGCGAAACGGAACCGACCCTCTCGACGCCGCCAGCAATGCGAGCGTTCGCGTGTACGTGTCCCGACGCGGACTGGTCACCGGATTTCTCGACGCCACCCCAGGGCGCGTGTTCGTGCTGGAGTCCAATGGCGGACTCAATGATCCGTTCTGGACCACGGATCAGACGCTCACCGTCCCCGCCGACGGAACCCTCGCCGTCTCGTTTGAAACGCGCCTTCGGGAAAACCGGCTGTTCCGCCTTCGAAGCCGCGAATGAGCCGCTAGCGCAGCTGCATGTTCAGGATTCGGGTCGGCGACATCGGGGTGGGGATCAAGCGTACCCGCAACTTCGCCCAGCACACCGACTCGTTGCGGACGCCATCGCTCAAGCCTCGATCCGATTGCGCAGC
>CANGMO010000133.1 GCA_947454295.1 Verrucomicrobiota bacterium
CGCGCACGAACAGGAGCTGACCTACATCCAGCACGTGCTGGCCTGCACCGGTCAGGACAAGGAGGCCGCGGCTCAAATTCTGGAAGTCAGCCTCGCCACCCTCTACCGGAAGCTCTCGGGCGCCGGGGAATAAGGGGGAGGTCAGCACCCCTGCCGTCCGCGAGACCGCCGGATCGGGATTGAACCCGCCCGGTCTCTCGTCTCCAATCGCCATCCCGTGACGCCACCGTCGTGGCTTCCGGATTTCGCCGCCATGCCTACCCGCCATTTCGCCTCCGACAACTACGCTGGAATCACTCCCGAAGCCTGGGCCGCACTGGCCGAGGTGAATCAGGGACACGAACCTGCCTACGGCAACGACAAGTGGACACAGAAGGCCGCCGACCTGATCCGCGAGGTCTTCGAGACGCCATGCGAGGTGTTCTTCGTCTTCAACGGCACGGCCGCCAACTCCCTGGCGCTGGCCCATTCGACCCAGAGCTATCACAGCGTGCTCTGTCACAGCGTCGCGCACGTGGAAACGGACGAATGCGGGGCTCCGGAATTCTTCTGCAACGGCACCAAACTGCTGCAGCTGCCCGGTGAGGACGGACGGCTAACCCCGGCGGGCATCGAGGAGGCGGTGCGGCGGCGCACCGATATCCACTATCCGAAGCCCGCGGTGGTGACGGTCACGCAGGCCACCGAGGTCGGCACGCTGTACACGCCGGCGGAATTGCGGGCGATTGGTTCCATGGCGAAGAAGCACGGGCTGCGGTTCCACATGGATGGCGCCCGATTCTCCAACGCGGTCGCCGCCCTCGGCGTCGCTCCGCGCGAGATTACCTGGCAGGCGGGCGTGGACGTCCTTTGCTTTGGCGGCACCAAGAACGGCATCCACGTCGGCGAGGCGGTGGTGTTCTTCAACCGGGAACTCGCGCGGGAATTCGACTATCGCGCCAAGCAGGGCGGACAGCTGTGCTCCAAGATGCGCTTCGTCTCGGCCCCGTGGCTGGGAATGCTCCAGGACGGGGCCTGGCTTCGTCATGCCGGCAACGCCAATGCCATGGCGCGGCTGATGCACTCGCTCATCCGCGAGATTCCCGGCGTGAAGATCCTCTTCCCGCAACAGGCCAACTCGGTGTTTGTCGACCTGCCCAAGCCGACCATCCAGGCGCTGTGGGCCAAGGGATGGCTGTTCTACAACTTCATTGGCGAGGGAGGCTGCCGTCTCATGTGCTCCTGGGACACCCAGGAGGAAGACGTCCGCGCGTTTGCTGCCGATCTCGCGGCTGCGATGCCGGCCTGAACCCGCCTTGGGATGCGCCTCAATCCGGGGCGCAATCCCCACTCCACTCAGCTGGTGCGGGCCAGGTAGATTGTGAAGGCCACCAATCCGATGCAGGCCGCCAGAATGCCCACCACGATGAACGCCACGCGTTCCGGGCTGGGTGGGGGAGGAGGTGGCTTGAATTCGGACTGTGCCATGAGGCTCGGTGGGAAACTCCGCGTAGGGGCACCTGGGCCCGGTGTTGACGACATCGCCTGAGGGCGACCGTAGGAACATGGGCCTTTCCGGCCCGGGTGCAACTCTATGTTCCCCCATCCTTCGGCCATGCGTTGACCGCGTTGGGCGCCTGAGCGCTTCCCTGCTGGGCAAAACCACCCAGCTCGCCTAGGTTCGACGCATCCCTCATGAAGCCGATCGCCCGCCTTCTCCCCATCGCCGCGCTCCTTCTGACAACCACCCTCTTGGCCGCGGACAAGAAGCCGCCCGTCATTGACGTCTCCAAGATTCCCCTGCCGGCGCCGAGGAAGGTGGATTTTGAAAAGGAGGTGTACCCGATGCTGAAGGAGTCCTGCTTCAGCTGCCACGGCGCGGAGAAGCAGAAGGGCAAGTACCGCTGCGACACCAAGGCTGGGGCCTTCAAGGACACCGACTACGGCCCCACCATCGTTCCCGGCCGGAGCGAGCAGAGTTCCCTCATTCACATGGTCTGCGGGCTGATCGACGAAATGCTGATGCCCCCGCCGTCGGACAAGCCCGGCAAGTCGGAGAAGCTCACCGCGGAACAGATTGGGGTCCTGCGCGCCTGGATCGACCAGGGCGCCATCTGGCCCGACGGGCCGATCACCGAGTTTGTGAAGCCGGTGACCTTCGACGGCGACATCAAGCCCCTCTTCGCCACGGCGTGTGCCGCCTGCCACAGCGGCGACGCGGCCAAGGGCGGCTTCCAGGCCGACACCCTCGCCGGGGTCCTCAAGGGAGGAAAATCCTACGGCGCCTCGGTGAATGCCGCCGCACCAGCGAAGTCGCCCTTGCTCACTATTGTGGCGGGTCTCGATGAAGATCTGCCACTTCCCGAAAAACACCGGCTCCCGCCCAAGTCCCTGGAGCTGGTGCGCAAGTGGATCCAGCAAGGCGCGAAATAGTCCCCAGCCGAAACGGTTGCCGCCACAAGGAGTCGCCAATTTTTGACAATCCGCCGCAAGCCGACGCCACCTGCGGCTGATAGTCTGTGCGGCGACATGAATCATCGCGCATCGTTCCTGGCGCTTGCCGCCGGGTTTTCCGCCCTGGTTTCCCCCCTTTCCGCCCACGAGGAGCCGTTCGGCTATCTCCGTGGGGCTCAAAGCGAGCCAAAGGGAGAATGGGAGGTCAATCAATGGACCACCGCCCGCTTCGGCAAGGAATCGGGCCGCTACCTCGGCATGGATTTCGCCACCGAGCTGGAGTACGGCATCACCGATCGTTTCCAAGCAGCCCTGTACCTCACCGGGAACTACCACCGGATCCAGAATTCGGCCGGCAGCAGCGACACCTTTGACGACCGGAACCGCTTTGGCCTGAGCGGGACCTCGCTCGAGATGAAGTATCAGCTCGCCGATCCCTATCGCCAGTGGGCGGGCTTCGCGCTCTATTTCGAGCCCGGCTATTCCACCATCGACGCCGTGAGTGGCGAACGGAATCAAGAGGTCGAACTCGAGCTGCGGCTCATCGGCGAAAAGCACTTCCTCGACCACCGGCTGATCGCCGTCGTGAACTACATCCTGGAACCGGAGTTTGAGCACGAGCCGGGACAGGCCTGGGAGACGAACCTCGCCATGGAATGGTCGGCGGGGTTGTCCTGGAAGCTCAGCGAGCACTGGCGCATTGGCGCGGAATGCCGCCTGAGGACGAAGTTTGAGGATGCCGACCTCAACGACGCCGAGCACCTGACCTTCTACGCGGGCCCCACCCTTCACTACTCGAACGAACGCTTTTTCGCCACGCTGACCGTGCTGCCGCAGCTCCGCGGATGGCCGAACAACCGCGGCACGGCGGGGCTGCATCTGGATGAATCGGAGAAGCTGGAACTCCGGTTGAAGCTCGGCACCGAGTTCTAATCCGCCCGCGCAACGCGGCTGGCCAGTCTCGCCCCGCGCCATTAGGATGGACGGCGTGAACAACGCTTCCCTCCCGGTGGCCGGGGCTGCTTCGTTTTCCCCCACCATCCGGCCCCGCCGCATCCGCCGCACCAGCGCCATTCGCGAGATGGTGCAGGAAACGCGGCTGACCTCCGCCGATCTCATCGCCCCGCTGTTCGTCAAGGACGGCAACGGCGCTCCCGAGCCGGTGGGATCGATGCCCGGGGTACAGCGCCTGAACATCGAGGCGCTGGTCGCCGAGTGCTGCGAGCTGGTTGCCCTGGGCATCCACGGCATCGCCCTCTTCCCGGTCACCCGGCCGGAGCTCAAGAATCCGCAGGGAAGCGAGGCGTTGAATCCCGACTGCCTCGTGCTGCGCGCCGTCCGGGCCATCAAGGCCGCGGTGCCGCAGCTGGTCATCTTCACCGACATCGCCCTCGATCCGTACACCAGTCACGGGCACGACGGGGTGCTGACGGCGGCGGGCGATGACGTGGACAACGACGCCACCGTGGCGATTCTCGCCCGCATGGCCGTGCTGCATGCGCAGGCGGGCACCGACTTTGTCGCACCGAGCGACATGATGGACGGCCGCGTGGCCGCACTGCGGGCGGCGCTCGACGATGCCGGCCATCCGCAAGTCGGCATCCTCGCCTACTCCGCCAAGTTCGCCTCGGCCTACTACGGCCCGTTTCGCGAGGCCGTCGGCAGCGCCGCGGCCGCCGGTACCAAGCTGCTCGACAAGCGCACCTACCAGCTGAATCCCGCCAACCGTCGCGAGGCGATTGCCGACGCCCTCCTCGACGAGGCGGAAGGCGCGGATCTCCTCATGGTCAAACCGGCCGGCCCGTATCTGGACATTCTCCGGGAACTCCGAGACGCCTCCTCCCTGCCCCTCGCCGCCTACCAGGTCAGCGGGGAATACGCGCAAATCCACGCGGCTGCGGAGCGCGGTTGGCTCGAACTGCGGAAGACCCGCGACGAGTCCCTGCTGGCGATCCGTCGTGCGGGTGCGGACCTGATCCTCACCTACTTTGCCAAAGCCGTGGCCACCGATCTCAACCGCGGCTGACCCGCCGAGTCCGAAAAACAAACCGGCCGTGCGGCGGGGTTTCCCGCGGCGCACGGCCGGAAGTCTGGCGGCGTCCGGCACGAGGCCGCACGTCGTTCGATCAGGAACTCACGTCACTTCGGCAGGAGCTCGCTCACCAGCGACTTCTCCTCCTTCAGTTCGTTTTCCGTTCCGGTGATCTTGGATCGGCTGAACTCATTCACCGACACGCCCTGGATGATCTCGTACTTCGAGCCGTTGCTGCGGATCGGGAAGCTGAAGAGCAACCCCTTCTCGATGCCGTAACTGCCGTCGGAATGCACGGCGACGCTGAAGCAGTCGTCGGGATGGGTCGGCGTGGTGAGGGCGCGGACGGTGTCCACCACGGCATTGGCAGCCGAGGCAGCGGAGCTGAGGCCGCGGGCCTCGATGATCGCCGCACCGCGCTTCTGCACGGTCGGAATGAAGGTGTCCTTGAACCAGGCTTCGTCGCTGACGACCGTGGTGGCCGGCCGGCCACCGATGCGGGCGTTGTAGAAGTCGGGGTACATCGTGGAGGAGTGGTTTCCCCAGATGGCGATGTTGCTGACCTGATCCACGCCAACGCCGGCCTTGCGGGCGAGCTGCGCCTTGGCGCGGTTCTGGTCGAGCATGGTCATCGCGAACCAGCGATCGCGCGGCACCTCGGGGGCGCTGTTCATGGCGATCAGGCAGTTCGTATTGCAGGGATTGCCAACCACCAGGGTGCGGACGTCGCTGGCGGCGTTCCGCTGGATGGCCTGGCCCTGGCCGGTGAAGATCTTGCCATTGATGCCGAGGAGATCCTTGCGCTCCATCCCGGCCTTGCGGGGCACGCTGCCGACCAGCAGGGCCCAGTTCACGCCGCGGAAGCCCTCGTTCAGATCCGCCGTCGCCACCACGCCACGAAGCAGCGGGAATGCGCAGTCTTCGAGCTCCATCACCACGCCATTCAGGGCCTTGAGCGCCGGCTCGATTTCGATCAGGTGCAGAACCACCGGCTGGGTGGGACCAAACATCGCGCCCGAGGCGATGCGAAACAGGAGGGAGTATCCGATCTGGCCGGCGGCGCCGGTGATGGCGACATGGATGGGAGAATTCATGATCAATTCAACAAGTGGAGGCCAGTATGTCGCCCGGGGCGGCCCACGCAAGGGGAAGGCCGCTCGCCTGAACCTAATAACGACGGTTCAATCCACAGATTCACGCAGGTAATGAGCGACATGCGGAGCCCGTGGGACGTCGAAATCGCTCGCCCGGCCGGGGCCCCTCGAATTCCCCGCTCCTTCCCGGACCTTCCACACCAACTTGTATTGATCTCCGGCAATCGCCCGCCTCAGACCTTGCGTCCGCGGAGCCGGCGCAAAAACCGGAGCAGCCCCGGAAATTCGATGGTCAGGAAGATGTTGGCCGCCTGCCGGGGGGTGATGCTGCGATGGCGCACCCAGGCCTTGAGCGCGACCCGCAGGGCCGCCTTGGCCTCGGGCACATCACCGCGCTCATGATACGCCAGCGCCAGCCAGAATTCGTGCCGGTTCATGCGCCACTCCAGCGGCTCATGGTATTTCGGCCCGAAGGCCTCCATCAGCGTCTTGAAGGCGTTGATCTCGGCAATGGACCGGTCAACGAACGGCCGTCCGAGCCAGTAGCTCGTTCCGTGGATCCGATACATGCCGGCCGGCCAGTCGCGGATGAAGCCGATTGGACCGTGGCTGCCGAGCATGGAATAGAATGCCCAGTCCCCCATCGCCATCTTGTAGAACCAGTCGGGAAATCCGGTCACCAGATGACGCCGGTACATCATGGTCATCAGGTGCGGAAACCCGTACCGAAACATCTCGGTCAGACCAATCCGCACCGTGCCTTCGGGGTAGCCAAGCGGGAGATTCTTGATCTCCCCGCTGAGCATCAGCATGCGGATGTCGTGGATGCACGCCACGCACTCGCGGTTCGCTTCCATGAATTCCACCTGCCGCTGGAGTTTTCCGGTATCCACCCAGAAATCATCCCCCTCCAGATAGCACACATACTCGCCCCGGCAGGCGCTC
>CANGMO010000134.1 GCA_947454295.1 Verrucomicrobiota bacterium
GCCAGCATGGCCGGATGCACGTACGACCGTTGCCACCAGGTATAGAGGCCGCGTCGATACTGATCGGCTCCAACACTGGCCGGATAGGTCCGCTGCGGGAAGTTGAGGTTTTCCCAATAGCCTTCTGGCTGATAGGGGAGCGCACTTGGTCCGCCAATCGCGGGCACCAACATCCCCGAGACGCTCAATGCCATGTCGCGCACCAATTCAGCCTCCACACGCCACCGCCCCTGACGGGCCAGCTCACGATTCTCAGGATCGCGGGTCAGCACCTCGCGCGGCACCGATGAAGACCGGCGGTAGGCGTCGCTCATCACCAGCGTGCGCACCATGTGCTTCACGTCCCAGCCGCTGGATCGGAATTCGCAGGCCAGCCAGTCGAGGAGTGGCTGGTGAATCGGGGTTTCACCCTGCGCCCCCAGGTCATCGAGGACTTTCGAAAGCCCCATGCCGAAGAACTGGCGCCACATCCGATTCATCACCACACGGGCGGTGAGCGGGTTCTCGGGTGAGACGATCCACTCGGCCAGATCCAGCCGGTTCAATCGACGCGAAGGGGTCGCGTATCCGGCGGCGAGGGCCGCAGGCAATGCAGGCTGCAAACTCTCACCGGTCTCCACCATCCAGTTGCCCCGCGGCAGTACGCGCACGGTGCGAGGCTCGCCGCGTTCCGTAATCAAGCACCTCGGAAGCGACCCTTCGTAGCTGCCGAATGCCTTGCGGGCCTCCTCAATCTGATTGCGAAGCCCGGCCAATTCCGGCGCGGACTTGCGAAACGCGTCGTTGAGTTGCTTTCGCTGCGCGTCGTCGCGCTGGTCGGCCGGGAGGGCCAGCACCTTCGCCAACTCAGGCGCGGGAGAGGGCACCGCCGGGGCGGCAACGGCCAGGCGATCCCCGGTCACCGCCAGGCGGAAGTGGCCCAGTGTGTGGTGTCCGTCTCCATGCCGTTGCTGCAATTCCACAACCAGCACCTCACCCGGCTGCCACGCCACCGGCGTCTCCAATCCGAGGATCAACTGCTGCGCCTTCCCGGTCTGCGGCAGAATGGCCCAGCCCGGGTTGGTGCCCTTCGCGTCGCCATCAATCACCGATGCCGCATTCCAGGCATGGTAGGGATTGTTCTCCGCGTGCGAGGTCTGTTCATGAGTCGCCCGCGCGCTGACCAAGCGGACGGGGCGGGCTTCCGCACCGGGACGTTCGACGCGCGCCACCACTTCGGTGAGCACAAAGTTCCCGTTTCCCGCACGGCCCGGCCCCTTGGCAGGCAGCGAATCATCCGGAAGCACCTCCACACGCAGGCCAGCGAGTGACGTTCCTGCTGCGGGCGCCGACAGGCGAACTTCATAGGTGTCGGTGTCCGGCGTTGGACCGGAGGCAATCACCGACTTGTCGTCGCGAATCTTCAGGGTGGCTCCGCCGCTCGACTTCACCGCCTCCGGCTTCAGCCCCGTCCAGAGACGCTCCAACGCGGCCGCCTCACGACCGGCATTCTCCCAGGCGCGATACGCGGCATCGAATTCGGGAAGCGGTCCCGCGAAGCGCTGCTCCAGGTCCGCCAGCCGACGTCGACGCAGTTCCAGCTCCGCCGTCTGCGCTTCATCCATCACCAGCATGCCATCCTCGCGGCGTCCGATGATCGTCTCCTTCACGTCGGCGAAGAAGGCACCCATCGAATAGAAATCGCGCGTGCTGATGGGGTCGAACTTGTGATCGTGGCATTGCGCACATCCGATCGTCTGTCCCATCCACACCGAGCCAATCGCCCGCACCCGGTCGGTGAGATACCGCGCCTCGTAGTCCTTCGGCTGCGCACCGCCCTCCTCGGTGGTGAGAGTCAACCGATTAAAGGCCGAGCCCACCTTCTGCTCCTGACTGGCATTCGGCAGCAGGTCGCCGGCGAGCTGTTCGCGCGTGAAGACGTCGAAGGGCTTGTTGCGATTGAAGGCGCGAATGACGTAGTCGCGGTACGGCCAGACATTCCGTGGATTGTCGGAGTGGTAGCCGATGGTGTCGGCAAAGCGCACCACATCGAGCCAGCCGATCGCCATGCGCTCGCCATAGTGGGGCGATGCCAGCAGCCGTTCCACGAGACGTTCGTAGGCGTCGGGCCGCTGGTCCTTCACGAATGCCTCCACCTCCTCGGGTTTGGGCGGGAGCCCCACCAGATCCCAGTGCAGACGCCGCATGAGGGTGCGCTGATCGGCAATCGGTGCGGGTGCCAGTGCGGAAGTCTTCAGCCGCTGGCTGATCAGGAAATCAATCGCCGCCGGTCCCGCGGGCGCCGAGGGACGGATCAGAGGCTGGTACGCCCAATGCCCCTGGTACTCGGCCCCCTCGCGGATCCAGCGCACCAGCATGTCGCGCTGGGCCGCGGTGATGGTCTTGTGCGACTCCGGCGGCGGCATGAGATCCGTCGTGTCCTGGGTCTCGAGACGCCGGACCAGCTCGCTCTCGGCGGGCTTCCCCGGGACGATGGCATTCTTTCCCGATTTGGCCGGGGCCACCGCCTTGTCCCGCAGATCGAGTCGCAGCCCCCCCTTCACCTTCTGGCTGTCAGGGCCATGGCAGGCAAAGCAGTTGTCCGAGAGGACCGGACGGACGTCGCGGTTGAAGTCCACCTTCGGAGCGGACCACGCCGGTGTGGTCCCGAATCCAAGAACCAGGGCGGCCAGGGACAGGGTCCTCCAGGACAATCGAAAAGGGGTGGCTGGTATCGGCATCGGGTGGGTCAGGACTGCCAAGTACGATGGGCGGAAGGTCGGAGAAATTCAGCAGGATTTCTGACCCGATTTTGTCGCGATCCACGCCTCTGCACTTGGCCCCCGCCGGGAAATGGTGCTAAGGCTTCTGGATCCCCGGATGATCCGGCCCCTTTTCCAACGGCCCCGACGCCTGCTGGCACTTGCCGCCGGCCTGGCAGTGTCGTGGGGCCACGCCTGGGCCACCCCGGCAAATAGGGCGGCGCTGGATCGCCACTACGATCGATTTCTCGCCCGGCCGCTGGCCGCCTGCATCACGTGCCACCGCCCATCCACTACGGCGACACCGGAGTCGCTGGATGAGATTCCGCACAATTCCTTCGGCGCGCGGTTGCGCGAGCTGGGACGTGACCGCACCGCGACCGGCGAGAAGCCCGACCTGTCCAGCCGGCTCCGGCGCATCGCCAGTGAGGACTCCGACGGCGACGGGGTGGACAACGAGACGGAACTGCTGCTCGGCCACAGCCCCGGGGACGCCCGCGACACGCCGTCTGCAGTCGAATTGAAGGGCTTCGCCGCACGCCGGGCGGAATTCGACCGGTTCCTCGCCTCCTACCGCTGGCAGCCGTTTGCGCCGGTGGTGCGTCCGCCCGTGCCGACCATCGGTGGCGCCGATGCCGGCGTGACCCTCAATCCGGTGGACCAATTCCTCGCCGCGGGGTGGAAGGAGCGCGGGCTCAAGCCACGTCCCGAAGCAACCAAAGAGGTCCTCCTGCGACGGGTCACCGTGGATCTCATCGGGCTGAATCCCACCCCGGAGGAATTGCACGCCTTCCTGGCCGACACCCGGCCCGACGCCTACGAGCGGGTCGTGGATCGCCTGCTCAATGATCCACGCCATGGCGAACGCTGGGCCCGGCACTGGATGGACGTCTGGCGCTACAGCGACTGGGCCGGCTGGAACGATGGCGGACAGGTGCGCGATTCCCAGCGTCACATCTGGCGATGGCGCGATTGGATCGTGGAATCACTCAATGCCGATCGTCCTTACGATCGCATGGTCCAGGAGATGTTCGCCGCCGACGAACTGGCGCCCAACGACCCCGACGCGCTGCGCGCCACCGGCTTTCTGGTGCGCAATTACAAGATGCTCTCGCGCGAGCAATGGCTGGAGGACACCGTCAAGCACACCGGACTCGCCTTCCTCGGCATCACCCTCGGCTGCGCCAAGTGTCATGACCACATGACCGATCCGATCTCGCAGCGGGAATACTACGCCTTCCGCGCGATCTTCGAGCCACACCAGGTCCGAACCGATCGCATTCCCGGACAACTCGACGTCACCAAGGATGGTCTCGTCCGGGCCTATGACGCCGGCACCAATGCGCCGACCTACTTCCTCGTCCGCGGCGACGAGCGGCATCCGCGAACCAACGACGTGCTCGCCCCGGGGGTTCCCTCGGCCCTCGGCGGGCGGCTCGACGTTCAGTTGGTGCTCCTGCCGGACGCCGCCAGCCGGCCCAACCATCGAGACTTCGTAAAGCGCGATCTGGTGGCCGCCGCCGAGACGACCCTGCGCGACGCCCTCCAGACGCGGGACCGGATGCGGGCCGACGCCTCGGCGTCTCCGGGAGCGCGGGAGGAAGCGCAGTGGAAATGGCTGCTCGCGGACGCGCGGCTCGCGGCGCTCAAATCGGTGCTGGCGGTGGAGTCGGGCTCGGCTCCCGAGGCCACCAACGCCGTGCGGTTCCAGCGTGCCGTTGCCGTGTTCGATGCGGAACTGGAGCGATCCCGGGCCAACGCGGCGGTCGCGAACGCCAAAACCAACGCCCTCGCCGACGCCCGCAAAAAGCTCGAAGCGGCCGACGCCTCGGTCGCCAAGGCGGTGGAAGCCGCCGGAAAGCCACTCGACGGCCGATATAGCCCGCGAAAAGAAGAACTCTTTCCCACCTTCAGCACGGGACGACGTCTGGCACTGGCCCGTTGGTTGACCGATCCACGCAATCCGCTGCTCGCCCGCGTCGCGGTGAACCAGGTGTGGCTGCGTCATTTTGGACGCGGACTCGTGGCCACTCCGTCCGACTTCGGCCGCAATGGGAGGGCACCGACCCACCCTGAACTCCTCGACTGGCTGGCCGCAGAATTCATGCAGCCGACTGCCGGCCACGCGTCGCCGTGGAGTTTCAAGGCCCTTCACCGGTTGCTGGTCACCAGCGCCGCCTATCGTCGCGCCGCCACGCCGGATTCAGCGAATCTCGCCGTCGATCCGGACAACCTCACTCTCTGGCGCATGAACGCCCGGCGTCTGGAGGCGGAGGCGGTGCGCGACATGCTGCTGCAGGCCGCGGACAGCCTGGATCAGACCCGCGGTGGCGCGGACCTCGACCACAATCTCGCGCTCACCTCGCCCCGGCGCTCCCTGTACCTCCGTCACGCAGCGGAGAAACAATCAGAGTTCCTGCAGATCTTCGACGGCCCCAGCGTCACCGAGTGCTACCTCCGCCGACCCAGCGTGATCCCGCAACAAGCGCTCGCACTGGGCAACAGCGAGCTGGCCGTGCGGCTGGCGAATCAGCTGGGTGAGTCCCTCGCACGCGAATGCCCGGGGGATCCGTCCGGTATCATTGATCGCGCCTTCGAGCGCATCCTCGCCCGGCGGCCCACCGCGGTCGAACGCCGCACCTGCCTGGAGCGCTTCACCCCCGCCGCCGTGAGCGAATCGCTCGCCACCGCAGCGCTGAAACACGAGGCAGGGCAGCTCGTACTCGTCCTCTTCAACCACAACGAATTCGTCACCGTTCGATGAAGGCGCGCGGCTCAACACGAATTTCACGGAGTTGCACCGATACCCGGGATGAATGAGTTCGCGTTTCTTTTCCCACGTCGCGTCTGCTCGAACCTCCTGTCATTCCATGAACCCTGATTCCCAATCGTCTCACTCGTGCCCCGGGATGAGCCGGCGCAGTTTCTTGGCGGACACCGGCATGGGGTTCACCGGACTGGCGCTGGGGGCGATGCTGTTTCGCGACGGAATCCAGGCCCGCGCCGAGGGCGACACCTTCACACCACCGACCGGTAAGCCCCATTTCCTCCCGAAGGCGAAATCCGTCATTTGGATCTTCCTCTGCGGCGGCGTCAGTCATGTGGAGAGCTTTGACGTCAAACCCGAGCTGAACCGGTTTGCCGGGAAGTCCATTTCCGACACGCCCTATGCCGGCGTGCTGGCGACCGAGGGCAAGGATGTCATCGGCGCCAATCCCGCGCACGGGAATCGCAAGGTCATCCTCCCGCTCCAGACCGGATACCGTCACTACGGGGAATGCGGTTTGGTGGTGGGTGACTGGTTCCAAAACATCGGCACCTGCGCCGATGACCTCGCCGTGGTGCGGTCGTTGTGGACGATCCACAACGACCACGGGGCTCAGCTCACCTGGCAGACCGGACGTCATCCGCGCGAGCTCGAGCATCCGACGCTGGGTGCCTGGACCACCTATGGCTTGGGCACGCTGAACGAGAATCTCCCCGAGTACGTGGTTCTCGGCGTACCCACGGGTGACTGCTGCGGAGGCACCTTCACCTACGGCGCCGCCTACCTCGGTCCGGAATACGGCGGGGTGCGGATGAACACCGATCCCAAGAATCCCCTGCCCTTCATCCGCCCTCCGAGCGGATCCATCACCACGGAGGAGCAAGCGGCCAATTTGAGTTTGCTGGGCAAACTGAACCGGCTCGCGGGC
>CANGMO010000135.1 GCA_947454295.1 Verrucomicrobiota bacterium
ATTGCAGGCTGCCGCCACTAGACAGCGTCAGGCCATAACTCCCCAGCCCTCCGCCGAAGATGGCGCCCGTTGAGAAGCTAACCTGGCTGATCGCCGAGGTATTCGTCCGACGAATCCATCCTTCGACCGTCAGGTCTCCCAACTGAAGTGCGGGCGCCAGGCCCAGCTGGATTGAGGAATCCACGCCATCGAGCACCAGTCCCTGCCTGACGATTCCCGGGGCAAACCCCGCATGACCGGACACCAGACCGCTGGACCTGCCAAAATCGTCGGCAGCTCCGCCGTTCAGCCGCCACCAAGCAACGGCGCCAGCAGGCACGGGAACCGCGGTGGAAGCAATGGACACAACCTGATCGACTGGGATTGCGATTCTTCCGAGGGTTTTCTCAACGAACTGGGCCTCGAAATGATTGGTGACAAAGCCACCCTTTGACCGCCCCGCCTGCGTCTCGACCGATAGCGACACCACCCCTCCGGGCGCCAACTCCGGAAGCTCCACCTTGACCGTGCTTCCATCGACCGTGGGAGTTCCAGAGGATGCGGCCGCAGCTAGAATTCCCGAGTCCGAAGGGAATCGCGCGCTCACCAGGACATTTGTCCACAACGTCGCACCCGTGTTCGTCAGGGAAGCGCCAAACGACCAGGGAGTGCCGCCAATCAGCGTTGACGGAACCGGCAGAACGCCAAAGCCAGCTTCGAGCGGCACTTTTCCAGCGGTGCCAGCTGCCGCAATGGATTGCATCTCCGAAGCACTCAGCGCGCGACCATACGCCGTCAGCTCGTCGATCGCCCCCAGGAAGCCATAGGCAGCCCCGAAGTAGGGAGTGCCAAGCCCACCGATTGCGTAGGGACCGGATAGCCGGAAATTTACGGTGCACGGCACTCTGTCGGTCAGGAGTCCGTCCGCATAAAATTCAAGGATTCCTCCGCGGCGCACGACCCCCACGTGATGCCATGCCCTGTCGGCCAGATGGGTGGTGGAGTAAAAGGAAACCACTCCAATATGGCTGAGGTAAAGGCGCCCCTCATGTGTCAGCCCGAACGTGAATCCCAAATCAGAGCCCCCGAAGAATTCCCCGGCTTCAAAATCGGTTCCCGCAAGGCTGGTGCTGGTGCGTTGAATCCAGCACTCCACGCTGAACTCCTGCGAGGGCACCGAAAAAGTGGTTGGCAGAACCATCGCCGACAAACCGCCCTGGAAGACAAATCCATTCCCCAAAAAGCCGGGTCCAGTCGTCGCCCCGGAGCGGAAGGAACCGGAATCACGGGTAATTTCATTGGTCGTAGAGCTTCCTCGCCACCACCCGAGCGCACCTGATGGAATGGGTACCGGGGTCGGTATCGGCTGCGCACTCAACCGAACATTGTCGATGAAGAGCCGTCCTGCGGAAGCGGTAACATTGCCAATGGAAACCCCGAATGGCTTCCCCGCATACGGCGACTCCGCGGGAACGGTAAAGCTGCGCACGACGTGCAGGAAACTCCCGGTTGTCGCCACGCTGGTTGACGTGGCAATGACCCCACCTTCGGCAACCAAAGAAATTGCGTACGACTGCGCGCCGGTGCCGATGGATCCCGCGATATCCGCTTCAATTTGGTATATCGTTCCCCCGCGAAGCGCCGGAGTCGGAATCTGCGAAAGGGTGCCGAGTGGCTCGACGTAGGCGGTATTCCTTCCTTCGGGGGCTGGAAACTGGCCGCCCAGGGCGATCGTCCCGCACTGCCCCGCAGTCATCCAGCCGGCGACTGGCTCGGGCAGCTGGACCGCCAGCGAGTTGAGCGGAGCGTTCGTAGGCTGCGTGTACGCACCAACGATCAGCTTCCCATCGCCGGTGAAATGGACGGGATCCTGCAACGGATTGACGATGGCTATCGATTCAAAGCCTGAATTCGTCAGCGGGATTGATTCCGCACCCAATTGGATCGCCCCAAACAATACAAGCAGTCCGAGCCAGACGGGGCGAACACCAGTATGTGGATAAGTCCTCATGCAATTCTGCTTCGCTGGGGTGGTTGCGATGGATGCTGAAACGAATCCATCCATCTCCTCTTTGCGGTTGAATGCTGACACCTCCGGCACGCGATGTCGAGCTGCGGAGTCGGGCATGAGATTGACCCGCGGCACACGGCGGATCGCCCCGTACCCGTTCCCACCGCAAAACCGAACGGCACAACCCAACGCACAACCGCTGAGTGCAGGAACGCTCGCTGACGACGGAAGTCCCGAATCCAATCCAAAACGGGTCATCCTTGGGGCGAAAACGGTAGACCTCGCGCCTTCTTTTCGATCCGGTTCCCGGGCCCCAACGCGCCAGTCCCGTCGAAATCGCCGGATTCGACGGCCGCCGCCGCCGAGGTTTTCGCTGGAGTCAGACGCCCCTGCGTCTAGCGTTGGCCGGAAGTCACTCAATTTGGCCATGAAAGTCGTCATCCTCTGTGGAGGACTGGGAACTCGCCTCCGCGAGGAGACCGAATACCGCCCCAAACCGATGGTCCCTGTCGGCGGACGTCCCATCCTTTGGCACATCATGAAGCTCTACGCCTCCCAGGGGCACAAAGACTTCATCCTGTGCCTCGGCTACAAGGGCGAGGTCATACGCGACTACTTCCGCAACTACCTCTGGAACACCAGCGACGTCACGCTGAAGCTGGGGCGGAATCCCCAGATCCGGTATCACTCCAATCACGATGAGGAGGACTGGACCGTCACGCTGCTGGAAACCGGTGCCGAAACCCAGACCGGCGGACGCCTCCGCCGCGCCTTGCCGTTCGTAGAGGACTCCGACTTCCTCTTCACCTACGGCGATGGGGTGACCGACAGCGACATCAACGGCTCCATCGCCTTCCACCGCAGCCATGGAGCCGTCGCCACGGTCACCGCCGTCCGCCCCTCGGGACGTTTCGGGGAATTGGCCATGGACGGGCAGACCATTACAGCGTTCCGCGAAAAGCCGGAGCGCGAGGCGGGCTACATCAGCGGTGGCTTCATGGTCCTGAATCGCCGGATCGAGTCCTACCTCGACCCCTCGGACGCCTGCGTTTTCGAAAAAGGCCCCATGGAACGCCTGGCTGCCGATGGACAGCTGAAGGCGTGGTGTCACGACGGCTTCTGGCAATGCATGGATACCTATCGCGAGCAGCAGTTGCTCGATCGGGAATGGAATTCCGGCAAGGCCCCGTGGAGGAAATGGTGAACGGTCCGCTCCCATTCGGCGGCGTGTTTTCCGGAGCCCGGGTCCTGATCACCGGGCACACCGGATTCAAGGGAGCCTGGCTGACCGAATGGTTGCTGCAGCTCGGCGCAACGGTTGGCGGATACTCCATCGACGCGCCGGCGTCCCCCGCCCTGTCCGCTGTTCTGGACTGGTCCGGCCGAATCCAGCACTGGACCGGCGACATCGGCGATCGCGCGGCACTCCGGCAGGCGTTCGACGCCTTTCAACCGCAATTCGTTTTTCACCTCGCCGCGCAGCCATTGGTACGCGCGTCCTATGCGGATCCGGTTGGTACCTTCCGCACCAATGTGCTTGGGACACTTGAGGTGCTCGATGCCGCTCGGACGCTCGGTAATCCCTGCACCACGGTCGGCATCACCACCGACAAGTGCTACGAGAACCGCGAATGGCTGCACGGGTATCGCGAATGTGATCCGCTCGGCGGACACGATCCCTACAGCGCCAGCAAGGCCGCGGCCGAGATCGCCATCGCCTCGTTCCGCAGTTCATTCCTGTCCGGATCGAAGCACCGTCTCGCGAGCGCCCGCGCGGGAAACGTCATCGGCGGCGGTGACTGGGCCGCGGATCGCATCGTCCCGGACGCGATGCGCGCACGATCGGCGGGACGCGCCATCGAAGTGCGCAATCCTGGTGCCATCCGCCCGTGGCAGCATGTGCTGGAACCGTTGAGCGGCTACCTGTGGCTCGCCGCGCGGCTGCATTGCGCCACGCCGGAGAATGCCGTCCCGCTTGCCGGCGCCTTTAATTTTGGACCGGCGGTCGAGTCCCAGCGTCCGGTGCGCGACCTCGTCGAGGAGATCGCCAACTTCTGGCCGGGAACCTGGCGCGACGCGTCCGACCCCACCGCGCCGCACGAAGCCGGCCGGCTCCAGCTCGCCATCGACAAGGCCCACGCCCTGCTCGGCTGGAAACCGGTCTGGAACTTCTCCACGACGGTGGCGGCCACCGTGAATTGGTATCGCGCGGCACACGAAACTCCCCAGCCAGAACGCCTGCGTGACCTGACTCGCGGGCAAATTGAATCCTACGTCTCCGACGCCCGCGCCGCCGGACTGGCCTGGGCCCGGGGTGTTGCTCCATGACCTCCTTTTGCTGCCGTTCCTGCGGGGGAAGCCGCGGGCGTTTGATTCTCGATCTGGGCCAGCAGCCGCTGGCCAATCGACTGCTCAACGCGGACGAACTCGCCGCGCCGGAGCCCCGGTTCCCGCTGCGTCTCGCGGTGTGCGAGGGGTGCTGGATGATGCAGATCGTCGATCTCGTCCCGCCCGCCGACCTGTTCAGCGACTATCTCTACTTCTCGTCGTTCAGTGACGCGCTGCTGCGCCATTCGGCCGAGGCGGTGGCCAGCCACATCCGCGAATTCGGCCTCGGCCCCCAGCACCAGGTCATCGAGATCGCCAGCAACGACGGCTATCTGCTGAAGAACTTCGTCGCCGCGGGCATTCCCTGCCTCGGCATCGAACCGGCCGCCAACATCGCCAAGATCGCCACCGAACGCGGCATTCCCACCCTCTGCCGGTTTTTCGGACGCGAACTCGCCACCGAACTGGCCAACGGGGGACAGCAGGCGGATCTCATCCTCGCCAACAACGTCTTCGCCCACGTCCCCGACACCCACGGCTTCGTCGCCGGATTGTCGACCCTGCTCCGGTCCGGCGGCCGGGCGGTCATCGAATTCCCCTACGGATGCGACATGGTGGAGCACGTCGAGTTCGACACGATCTACCACGAGCACGTGTTCTACTTCACGCTGACCGCACTCGTGCCGTTGATGGCGCGTCACGGGCTGGAAGTCTTCGACGTGCGGCGCCTGTCGATTCACGGCGGCTCACTCCGTCTGTTCGTGGCCCATGCGGGAACCCACTCGGTGAAGCCGTCCGTTTCCCTGCTGCTGGATGAGGAGGCGACCAAGGGGGTTCACACTGCGGCGTATTACGACGATTTCGCGCGCCGGGTGCTGGGGATCCGCGCCGACCTCATTGCGTTGCTCGACCGGCTGCAGGCCGAGGGCCGCTCGATCGCTGCGTACGGCGCCTCCGCCAAGGGCAGCACATTGCTGAATTTCTACGGGCTCGATTCGAAGCGCATCGCGTTCGTGGTCGATCGCAGCACCGCCAAGCAGGGACGCTTCACCCCCGGCACGCATCTGCCGATCGCGGCCCCGGAGGAACTGGTGCGACGGTGTCCCGACTACGCGGTGCTGCTGACCTGGAATTTCGCCGAGGAAATCCTCGCGCAGCAGCAGGCCTATCGCGCCGCCGGGGGCCGTTTCATCGTACCGGTGCCCGCGGTGCGGGTGATCTGAACCACCGTCGCCCATGGAATTTCACCCCACATCCCACGAGGGCGTCTGGCGGATTGAGCCGGAGCGCCGCACGGATGAGCGGGGGTTCTTCGCCCGGACCTGGTGCGAAACGGAATTCACCGCGCACGGACTTCACACCCGCTGGCCGCAGGGAAATGTCACCCGCACGCTGCGCGCGGGAATGATTCGCGGCCTTCACTGGCAGGCGTCCCCGCGACCGGAGGTGAAGCTGGTTCGCTGCTCCAAGGGGCGGGTCTGGGACGTCGTGGTCGACGTGCGCCGCGACTCCGCCCGCTTCGGAACGTGGGAAGCCTTCGAACTTTCGGCCGACACCGGCCGCCAGCTCTACATCCCGGCGGGATTCGCCCACGGCTTCCAGTGCCTCGAGGACGACTCCGAGGTGACGTATCTCATGGGCGACTCCTACGTCCCGGAACTGGCCCGAGGTCTTCGGTGGAATGATCCGAAGGTCGCGATCGCATGGCCCCTGGGATCGCCCGTGCTTTCGGAACGGGATCGCTCCCTCCCCGGGCTCGACGCGTGCGTGTAGAAACGGGACGACCATGAGGATTCTCGTCACCGGGGCGACCGGATTCGTCGGATCCGCCTTCATCCGTCACGCCCTCGCCGCGGGACACGACGTCGGCGCGCTGGTCCGCTCCACCAAATCGCCGCTGCCAACACGCGTGACGCGCCTGGTGGGATCGATGGAGGCGCCGCCGTGGGAGGCCATCGAACAGTTTCACCCCGACGCCTGCCTGCATGCGGCCTGGATCGCCACGCCGGGCATCTATTTGGATTCCCCGGAAAATGAGCGTTGGGTCGATTGGAGTCTGATGTTTCTCCAACGGCTTGCG